>NZ_JAZDRM010000026.1:0-66464 GCF_047501495.1 Ancylobacter sp. G4_0304
GCGGGGCGGCGGGACGGTTCATCGGCGTGGCGCTTTAAGACGTTCGTTGAAGATGCCGGCTTCATACGCCGATTTGCGCACAATGGCGCAAAATTTTGGGGCTCATCGTCATCGCGGACGCCCCCAAGGCGCCGGTCCGGGCGCGCGTCCCCGCTCAGCTCGGCGGACAATTCCGGCTCGGCGCCAGCCAAGCGGTCCGGGTGGACGCGAGAGGAAGCCTCACGGGCGCCAGGGCTCGTGGACTTCCTTCTCCACTTCCTGCTCGCGGCCCTCGTCGATGACATAGGCCAGCGCGCGCAGCGCCTGCGTCACGCCCTCGCCAGACTGGGCGGAGAGCGCCAGCGGCTTCTTCTTCGCCGCGCGCTGCAGGCGGGCGAGCTGGTCCTTCAGCGTCTGCGGGTCGAGCGCATCGATCTTGGAGAGCGCGACGATCTCCGGCTTGTCGGCAAGCCCGCCGCCATAGGCCTCCAGCTCCTTGCGCACGGTCTTGTAGGTCTTGCCGGCATGTTCGCTGGTGCCGTCGACAAGGTGCAGCAGCACGCGGCAGCGCTCGACATGGGCGAGGAAGCGGTCGCCGAGGCCCACGCCCTCATGCGCGCCCTCGATCAGGCCGGGAATGTCGGCGAGCACGAACTCGCGCCCGTCCGAACGCACGACGCCGAGACCTGGATGCAGCGTGGTGAACGGATAATCCGCCACCTTGGGCTTGGCCGCCGTGGTCGCGGCGAGGAAGGTGGACTTGCCGGCATTGGGCAGCCCGACGAGGCCGGCATCGGCGATCAGCTTGAGCCGCAGGAAGATCCAGCGTTCCTCGCCCTCCTGCCCCGGATTGGCGCGGCGCGGGGCCTGGTTGGTCGAGGTCTTGAAATGGGCATTGCCGAAGCCGCCATTGCCGCCCTTGAGCAGGCGAATCTTCTGGCCGATCTCGGTGAGGTCGGCGAGCACGGTCTCGCCATCCTCGTCCAGCACCTCGGTGCCGGCGGGCACGCGCAGCACCACGTCGTCGCCCTTGGCGCCGGCGCGGTTGGAGCCCATGCCGTAGCCGCCCTTCTTGGCCTTGAAGTGCTGCTGGAAACGGTAGTCGATCAGCGTGTTGAGCCCGTCCACGCATTCGACGAACACATCGCCGCCACGCCCGCCATCGCCGCCATCCGGGCCGCCGAACTCGATGAATTTCTCGCGGCGGAACGACAGACAGCCCGCGCCGCCGTCACCGGCACGGACATAGATCTTGGCCTGATCGAGAAATTTCATGGAGGTTGCGCTCGTTAAAGGACGGCCCGCCGTAGCGAAGCCCCGTCAGAATAGCAAATCCGGCGGCGGGAATCGCGTCTTCCCCGCCGCCGGCTCATCAGGCATGCGCCCTCAATGGGCGAGTTCGTGGCGGGTCGGCCGCGCGGTCTCGCCCCAGGCACGGAGCGACGTCCACAACCGCCGCTCCAGACGGAAGCGGTCCACGGGAACCGAGGCGCCCATGGCCCGGACGCGGGTGAGCCCGACGCCGGTCCACTGGAAGCCGCACTTCTCCAGAACCCGGCGCGAGGCCGGATTGACGACACGCGCCGAGGCGACCAGCGCGTCGAGCCCGCGATCGCCGAAGGCATGGTCGATCAGCGCGCGCGCGGCCTCGGTGGCGATGCCCCGGTCCCAATAGGGCTCGCCCAGCCAGTAGCCGATCTCCGGCACCGTCTCGTCGCGGCGGGTGAAGCCGCACATGCCGACCGGGATCGGCGGGCCGAGCCGGCCGGGTGCCTCGCCGCGCAGCGAGGCGTCGTTCTTGAGGAAGATGGCGAAGGTCGCCGCTTCCGGACCGCCGGGCAGATTGGCGATGAAGGCGGCGGCATCGGCCATGCCATAGGGATGAGGGATGTTCGCCGTCATCTCCGCCACCTTGCGGTTGTCGGCGAGCTCGGCAATCCAGGCCATGTCCTCGAGGCGCGGCGCGCGCAGGATGAGGCGCCCGGTTTCGAGGACGAGGCTACTGCTCTCCGCAAGCAGCGACGCGGTGGTCGCTTCGACGATGGTCATGACGGTCTCCTGTGCCTTGGAACCCGAGGGGGCTGGAACGCGAAAAGGGGAGGCGGTTTTCTCGCCTCCCCTTCGGGCACTGGAGCGTCCAAATCGGCGCTTTTTCCAGAAATCCTACCGGTCGGGCGAGACCGGCGGGATTTCAAGAAATCTCACCGGCTATTACTCGGCGGCCTCGGCGGCCGGAATCACGGATACGTAGGTGCGGGAATTGGATTTGGTTCGGAACTCGACGCGGCCCTCGGTAAGGGCAAAAAGGGTATGATCCTTGCCCATGCCGACATTGGTGCCGGGATGCCAGGTGGTGCCGCGCTGACGAACGATGATGTTGCCGGCGACCACGGCCTGGCTGCCGAACTTCTTCACGCCGAGACGGCGGCCGGCCGAGTCGCGGCCGTTGCGGGAGGAACCGCCTGCTTTCTTATGAGCCATGATGTACTCCTAATCCTGCTTGGCGGTCTCAGGCGCCGGTAATCGAGGTGATGCGGACGACGGTGAAGTCCTGCCGGTGGCCGCGCTTGCGGCGCGAATTCTGACGGCGGCGCTTCTTGAAGGCAATGACCTTGTCGCCACGGGTCTGCTTGACCACCTCGGCGGACACGGAAGCGCCTTCCACGTCGGCGCCGGCCTTCGGGCTGTCGCCACCCAGCATCAGAACCGGGAAGGAAACGGTGGCACCATCCTCGGCATCGATCTTGCCGACGGTGATGACCTGATCGGCGGCAACGCGATACTGCTTGCCACCCGTCTTGATGACCGCGAACATGTTATGTCCTTTCGTTCGAGCCCGACCTCCTCGCCTTGCAACGCGGGGTCGGCTTCTTTCGGTCGGTTGCGGGACGCGCAGCGCGGGCTCTAGGCCCACTTCTACGCAAGGTCGGGCTCTTAGACGCCGATACGCGACCTGTCAAGGAAAACGCCGCGTCCCGGCGCGCTCACGCCGCCATCCAGCCGCCATCCACGAACAGATTGTGCCCGGTGAGATAGGTCGCCTCGTCGCTGGCGAGGAACAGCGCGGCATTGGCCACGTCCTGCGGCGTGCCAAGACGCGGCCACGGCGTGCGGGCGTGGGAATAGTCGATCCATTTCGGCTCGACCGCGCGTCCGGGCTTGCCGGTGAGTATCTTGCCCGGCGCCACGGCGTTGGAGACGATGAAATCCTTGGCGTAGTCGGCCGCGATCTGGCGCGTCATATAGGCGATGCCGGCCTTGCTGACGCCATAGGCGAAGTCCTCCGGCGCGCTGATATGGCCGTGCTGCGAGGAGATGTGCACCAGCCGCCCGCGCACCTCCCCGACAATTTCCTGCTTCAGCATCTGACGCACGGCGGCGCGGGCGCACAGATAGGCACCCTTCAGGCTGACATCCATCACATAATCCCAGTCGTTTTCCTCGGTCTCCACCAGCGGCTTGCCGGCATGCACCGCCGCATTGTTGACGAGAACATCGAGCCGTCCAAAGCGTGCGACCGTTGCGGCGACCAGCGCATCGACGTCGGCGGCCTTGGAGATGTCCGTCTGGTGGAACACCGCAATGCCGCCCTCCTCCGCCACGACTTCGCAGACCGGCGGCCCGCCCTCGATGACCTCGGTGGTGATGTCGGCGACCACCACCCGCGCACCCTCGCGCGCGAAAGTGCGTACGATGGCGCGGCCAATGCCGGACGAGCCGCCGGTAACGATGGCCACCCGGCCGGCGAGACGCTGGGTCATGATCAAGGCTCCAGAGGGGGATTGCGGGGAACGAAACGGTCAAGCCAGGCAAGATAATCCCGCGCCGCTTCGTCGAGCGGGAGCACGCGGGCCGGCGACAGCGCGTCGATGCGGGTATTGTCCAGCGCCGGGCGGTCGGTGGCGTAGCCATAGCGGATGGTGGGTGCGGCGGCGTCGAGGCGCCACCGGAAGCCGGGATGGTGCGCTTCCAGGGCCGCGCACCACTCGGCAAGCGTGGTGACGCTGCCGCCACCGAGATTGACCGGGCCCGCGCCGGGCGGGGGCGCTTCCAGCACATCGGCTATGCGCCGTCCGGCCTCGCGGGAATAGAGCCAGTCCGCCGGGACGGCGCGCGGCAGCACGCAGGAAGCACCTTGCCGCGCCGCCTTCGTGATCTGGTGATGGGGGCTGAGCACGGCGCGCACGCCGCTCTCATGCTCCCACGGCCCGAATACCGGGCCGAGGCGGATCACCCGCAGGTCCATGCCGTCCAGGGCGGCGAGGCGGGTAAGTGCCTGTTCCGCCGCGTATTTACTCACTCCGTAGAGCGTTTCGGGGCGGGGTACGCTTTCGGCCTCGTCATAGCGGCCGAAAACATTGGTCTGCGCCGCGCCATAAGCCGAAATCGAGGAGAGAAACAGCAGGCGGCCGGCACCGCCATCCCGTGCGGCGGCCATTAGCCGGCAGGCGCCGGCGATATTGACCTCCATGATGATCTCCGGCGCCGCGCGCTCCAGCGCCACATCCGGCGTGATCGCGGCGGCATGCACGACCTGGGCGATCGGATGATCTTCGAACAGCCGGCGCAGGGCGACGCCGTCCGTTATGTCGCCCGGCACGAAAACCAGGCGCCGCAACCATTCCGCGCCGGAAAAGGCCGGCGGGCGGCGGTCGAAACCGATCACGGTGCGGCCGCGCGCGACCAGCGCCTCGCACACCGCCGCGCCGATGAAGCCGGAGCATCCGGTGACCAGAACCGCGCTCATGAGGGGCCGTCCCCGTAATGACGGCGCAGCGCCTGCGCGATCTCTTCGGCCGCGCGGCGGGCGGGCGCGCCGATGTCGCGCGCGCCGAGCGCCGCCGAAGCGGCCAGATCGGCGGCGCCGCGGCGGATATCGGCGGCGGCGGGGCCGCGCCGGTAGCGCTCCTCGCCCTCCACCATCGTCATCACGACATCAGCCCCGCAGGCCCGCGCCATCACCGCCTCGACGAGGCCGGTATCGGTATCGAGGTAGGCGCCGCGAAGCCGCGACAGATCGAGCGCGACAAGATCGGCCCGCAGGCCGGGATGCAGGCTGCCGATATCGTCGCGGAAACACGCTTGCGCTCCCGCCCGGGTGCCCATGGGCAGCGTCGCGGCGGGATCGGCCCCGGCAGCGCGCGCGAGCAGATCGCCGAGCCGCAACTCGCTCAGATAGTCCTCATTATCCTGCAGCGCGCAATTATCGGTGCCGAGCGCCACGGTAAGCCCGGCCTCGCGCCAGTGGGCCATGGCGGGGGCGCCATTGCCGAGCCGCAGATTGGAGCCGGGATTGGCGACGATGACGAGGCCGAGCCGCAGGGCCTGCGCGATGTCGCGGGCGGTGCCGCGCGTGAAATGCGCGGCGCTGGCCTTAGCCGCGAACACGCCGAGCGCTTCCAGCCGGGCGAGCACGCCTTCGGGATAGAGCGCGTCCGCACAGCGGGCCTGTGCCGGCGATTCGAGCAGGTGGAAATGCAGCCCGAGCCCGCGCGCGGCGGCATCCTTCGCCAGCGCGGCCCATGCCGCGTCGCTGACCCATTGGGGGCCGGCCGGGCCATAGGCCAGCGTGATGGTGGGATGGCCGGCATAGTCGGCACAGAGCCGGTCCATCAGGTCGAGCGTGGCGTCGAGCGGCAGGTAGGCCGGCCGCGCCGCGTCAAGCAGCGCCCGCGCCTGCGCGCTCAGCCCGGCGCGGAAGGCGGCCTCGTCGGCGTCGGGATAGACCAGCCCGCCGCGATCAGCATAGCCGACGCAGACGGTGGCGCGCAGCCCGGTCTCCTCATAGGCGCGCAGCGAGGCGCGCAGCTCGGCCTCATAGTCGCCGGAGGCGTAGCTGTAATTGGCGTGGAGCGTCGCGGTGACGCCGTTCGCCAGCATTTCCAGCGCCGCGAGTTTTGTGAGCGCGTAAGGATCGGGCGCGCCGCGCCCCCGCCGCCGCGCGATCCACGGCTCCAGCGCATCGTCGGGATAGCCGAGCTGGATCTGGCTCAATCCCCGCCCATGCTGGTGCGCATTGACGAAGCCGGGCAGCAGCAGCGCATGCTCGAAGCGCTCGCGCGGGGCCTGCGGAAACTGCCGCGCGAGGTCGGCGGCGGGGCCGATGGCAAGCACCCGCCCCTCCCCGACCGCGACGGCACCCTCGGGGATCACCGACGCGCCGGCGTCGGCCAGCAGCGCCTCCGCCTCCAGAATGCGCATGGTCAGAACAGCTGCCGGGGCAGCCACAGCGCCATGTCGGGCCAGGCGATCAGCAGGCCGGTGAAGGCCAGCATCAACAGCACGAAGGGCGTGGCGCCGCGGATCACGTCCATGATCGAGCCCTGCCCGCGCACGCCCTGCACCACATAGAGGTTCATGCCGATGGGCGGGGTGATGAGGCCGATTTCCATCATCAGCACCAGAAAGATGCCGAACCACACCGGATCGATGCCCAGATGCACGACGAGCGGGAACACCACCGGGAGGGTGGCGATCATCATGGAGAGCGTTTCCATGAAGCAGCCGAGGATCAGGTAGAACACGATCAGCAGCAGGATGATTTCCAGCGGCCCGGCGCCGAGCTGCGAGACGAAGCCGGTGAGCGCCTGCGGGATGCCGAGCACGCCGATCACGAAGTTCAGGAACTGCGCGCCGACCATGATCAGAAGGATCATCGCCGAGATGCGCACGGTCGAGACCATGGATTCGTGCAGCAGGCGCATGGAGAAGCGCCGCTTGGCGATGGCGACCAGAAGCGAGCCCACCACGCCGATCGCCGCCGATTCCGTCGGCGTCGCCCAGCCGAGATAGATCGAGCCCATCACGATGGCGAAGATGATGAAGGGCGGCACGATGTCGAGCAGGCTCGCGAGCTTCTCGGCCATGGGGCGTTCGGGCAGGCGCGGGCCGGCGAGTTCCGGCTTGAGGATGCAATAGACCGCGATCAGCGCCATGAACGCCCCGGTGAGCAGCAGCCCCGGCACGATGCCCGCCGCGAACAGCTGGCCGATCGAGGTGTTGGTCATCGAGCCGTAGATGATCATGTTGATCGAGGGCGGGATGAGGATGCCGAGCGTCGCCCCGGCCGCAATGCTGCCGGTGGTCAGGCGCTCGTCATACTGGCGCTCCTTGAGGATCGGCAGCGCCACGGTGCCGATGGTGGCGGCGGTGGCGACCGAGGAGCCGGAGACCGCCGCGAAGATCGCGCTCGCGCCGATATTGGAATGCAGCAGGCCGCCCGGCAGCCGGCGCATCCAGTCCGACAGGCAGCGATACAGGCCGTCGGCGACGCCCGAGCGCACCAGGATCTCTCCGAGGAACACGAAAAGCGGGATCGCGGTGAGAATGAAGTCGTTCTGTCCGCTCCACATCTGGTTGCCGAAGCCGAGCAGGGTTGCCGACCCGAGAAACGACCAGGCGCCGATGAAGGCGGTGAGAAACAGGGCGATGGCGACCGGCAACCCGATCAGCATCAGCCCCAGCATCATGAGAAAGCCGAGCCCGGCTCCAACGATCCCGATCATCCGCGAAACGCCCCCGGATCGTCGTGCAACTCGACACGCTCCTCGTCGATGATCTCCTCCAGCGTCTTCATGCCGTAGAAGCGATTCAGCCTGCGCCGGTCGCTCACCATCAGGATCAGCGCATGGATCGCGATGATCGAGGCGACGGCGGCGAAGAACAGAAGCCCGATGAACCAGGCCAGTTGCGGCTGCCACAGCGGGGTCATGAGCGGCGTGCCCGACAGCGAGCCATATTCGACGCTCTCCATCAGCGCGGCATAGGACCGCCACGCCATGAACAGCGCCATCAGCGCGATGCACCAGCACGAGACCAGATTGAGCAGCGCCTGCGGGCCGGTGCCGACACGCTCGATGAGGATCTCGACACGGGTATGGGCGCGCTCCAGCAGCGCATAGGAAAAGCCGAAGGCGGCGAGCACCGCCAGCGTGTAACCGCCGAACTCGTCCGAGCCCTGAAGCGAGAGATTGAACGCGCTGCGCAGCACCACCTCGGCGGTGACCAGAAAGGAAAGGCCGAGCAGCAGATAGCCGGCGAGCAGCGCCATCAGGCGCGCCGGCGGCAGCAGCAGCCGGGATACCGGGTTGTCGTCCTTCATGACGCCTCCGAACGGCGGACGGCCGCCCCCTGCGGGGCGGCCTTGGGGATCAGGGTCGGCCGGTCACTTGATGGTCAGGCCGGCGGCGGCGCCGGCGGTCTTGTTCCAGGTGGCCGAGCAGTTCGGGTCCACCGCGTCGCAGGTCTTCTTCCAGATCGGCAGCACGGTGTCTTCGGCCACTTCCTTGATCGTGGCGCGATCGGCATCGCTGATCTCGACCAGCTTCATGGCGAACTTCTTGTGGCCCTTGCAGCTGTCCTGCCCGGTGTTGCAGGCCACCGCATCCTCATTGGCCGAGATGGCAAGGTCCCACAGCTTGTCTTCGAGCTGCTTGAACTGGACCATGATCGCGTCCTGCTGCTCCTTGGTCAGCTTGTTCCAGCTGTCGAGGTTCATGAAGTGACCCTGGACCGAGCCGGACACCGAGAGCGGCAGCAGGTAGGAGGTGACTTCCGGCCAGTTGCCGGTGTTGCCGGAGGTCGGCGAGGTCACGCCGCAGGAGGCGACGCCGCGCTGAAGCGCCGGGTAGACTTCGGAGAACTGCAGCGTCACCGGGGTGGCGCCGAGCTTCTCCAGCATGGCCGACATGGACGGGGTGAAGGAGCGCACCTTCAGGCCCTTGAGATCGTCGAGGCCCTTGATCTCCTTGTTGCAGTAGAACACCTGCGGGCCGAACGGCCACAGCGTCAGCACCTTGGCGTTGAACTTGGTCTGCAGCCGCTCGTCGAAGGCGGGGCGATAGGCATCGACCACCTTGCGCAGCGACGGCATGTCGGTGGCGACACCGATCAGGTCGACGCCCTCGAAGAACGGATCGTCGCGCGAGGCCATGCCGATCTGCACCGACATCACATCGAACGAACCGCCGCGCAGCATGCGCAGCGCGTCCGGCGCCTTCACGCCGACCACGTCCATCGGGTTGTAGTTCACCGCGAACGGCACGCCGGAGGTCTGCGGCAGCGCCTCGAAGAAGGCCCGCTCGATGTCCACCTGCTTGTTGTTCTGGGAGAAATTGCCGGCAACGCGCAGCGGCGTCTGCGCCATCGCCACACTGGACGCCGCGATCAGACCGGCAGCGACCAGCGAGGCCGAAAGGATGTTCCTCATGGGGACCCTCGTCGATTTTGAATTCATTTCCGAGGTGAATGTTGCAGATAAATCGGCGCGCGCCAAACACTAATCGTGCTGCGATGCAGAAAAACTGCTCAGGATGGCCATTTGCTCAACATTCATGCACATCTGCCAAAATCATAAGCAAAATCTCGACGAAACAAGAGTTTGCAGGCCCCCTCCCCGGCGAAGGGCGCTTGCCAATCACCGCGAATTCCGCTCATAAAGACGCCGACACCCCGACCGGCGCCGCGCGCGGCCTCCCGATCGGCGCGCTTCGGAAAAGCGAGTTTTTGAATGCAAAATGGTCCGTCAGAGTCCCGGCGCACGATGATCGGCATGCTCACGCCATCATCCAATACGGTGGTCGAGCCCTATACGAGCGCGCTGGCCTGGCCGCTGTTTCCGCAGGTGAGCGTGCATTTCGGCCGCTTCCGCGTGCGGCGCATCGCGCTCGACGCCGATTCCAACCAGCAGTTCACGCTCGACCCGATCTTTCAGGCCGCCGACCTGCTGATGGACGCCAAGCCGGACGTCATCGCCTGGAACGGCACCTCGGCGAGCTGGCTGGGCTTCGACACCGACGAGAAGCTGTGCGCGCAGCTGCGCGAGCGCTTCGGCGTGCGGGCCACCAGCGCGGTGCTGAGCCTCAACCAGCTGCTGCACCGGCTCGGCTCCCGCCGGCTCGGGCTGGTCACGCCCTACACGCCCGACGTGCAGGAGAAGATCATCGCCAATTACCGCGCCATCGGGATCGAGACCGTGGCGGAGCGCCATAGCGGGCGCTCCGACAATTTCTCGTTCTCGGAGGTTTCGGAGAACGAGATCGCGCGGATGTGCCGCGAGGTGGCGCAGTCCGGGCCGGACGCGATCGCGATTCTCTGCACCAATATGCGCGGGCCGCTGATCGCGGCCGAGCTGGAGCGGGAACTCGGCATCCCGGTGCTGGATTCGGTCGCCTTCACCCTGTGGGGATGCCTGAAGGAAGCCGGAGTTTCGATGACACGGCTGATGCGGAACGGCATCATGTTCGCCCATTAGCCGCGCACAGAATCCGAGGCAGCACCGCGATGATCGACGCCGATCCGCTCGACAGATTCCCCTCGCCGGAGGAGGCCGAGGCGGCCGGCGGCGAGGCGACGCTGCACGGCAACCTCGTCGCGCAGCTTCGCGCCATATTGATGGAGGGCGAGCTGCCGGCGGGCTCGCGCATTCCCGAGGCGGAGCTGTGCCGGCGCTTCCGCGTCTCGCGCACCCCGCTGCGCGAGGCGCTGAAGGTGATGGCGGCCGAGGGCTTCGTCATCCTGCGCCCGAATCGCGGCGCCATCGTCGCGCCGGTCGACCCCGACGAGATCGCGCCGCTGTTCGAGTTCAAGGGCGCGCTGGAACGGCTGATCGGCCTCACCGCCGCCGAGCGCGCCAGCGCCGAGGAGATCGCGGCGCTGGACGCGATCCATGTCGAGCTGAAGGCCGCGCTCGCGCAGGGCGAGCATGACGACTACACCCGGCTCAACTACGCCTTCCACCGCGGCCTCGCACAGGCGACGCGCAACCCGGTGCTGATCCAGAGCTACGAGGCGCTGCAGCAGAAGATCTGGCGCTACCGCTTCATCGTGAACGAGCACGAGCAGCGGCTGCAGGAATCCTTCGCCGAGCATGAGCGCGTTATCGTCGCGCTGCGCGCACGCACGCCGCTCGACCTTGCCGAGCGGCTGGAGACCCATAACCGGCTGACCGGCCTCGCCATGGTCGAGCTGATGCGGCGGGCGGCGGATGCGGAAACCTCCAAGACGCGCGGCAAGAGCCGGGCGACCACACGTTCGGCGACCACAAGCTGAGGAGCCAGATAATGGCCATGTTCGACACCATCATCCGGGGCGGGCGCGTCTCCACGGCCGCCGACACCTTCCTTTGCGACATCGGGATTCGCGATGGCCGCATCGCCGCGCTCGGCACCGATCTGGGCGAGGCGCACGAGATCATCGACGCCTCCGGCAAATGGGTGCTGCCCGGCGGCATCGACAGCCATGTCCATATCTCGCAGCCTTCCGGCGACGGCATCGTGATGGCCGACGACTTCGAGAGCGCGACCCGCTCGGCGGTGATCGGGGGCAACACCACCGTGCTGCCGTTCTGCCTGCAGGAGAAGGGCAAATCGCTGCGCGCCGCCGTCGAGGCCTATCACGCCAAGGCGGAGGGCCAGTGCTACACCGACGTCTCGTTCCACCTCATCCTTTCCGACCCCACGCCGCAGGTTCTGGGGCAGGAACTGCCGGCGCTGGTGAAGGACGGCTACACCTCGTTCAAGGTGTTCATGACCTATGAGGGTCTGGCGCTGAACGACCGGCAGATTCTGGAGGTGATGGAAGTGGCGCGCGACACCCGCGCCCTCGTCATGATCCACGCCGAGAATTACGACATCATCCGCTTCCTCACCGACAAGTTCGAGGCCGAGGGCAAGATCGCGCCGCGCTTCCACGCCACCTCGCGCCCGGTGATCGCCGAGCGCGAGGCAACCTCGCGCGCCATCTCGCTCGCCGAGCTTTCCGACGTGCCGCTGATGGTGGTCCATGTCTCCAATCGCGAGGCGATGGAGGAAATCCGGCGCGCCCGGCAGCGCGGCCTGAAGATCTTCGGCGAGACCTGCCCGCAATATCTGGTGCTGACCGAGAACGACCTCGACGGGCTGAACATGGAGGGTGCGAAATATGTCTGCTCGCCGCCTCCGCGCGATGTCGACAGCCAGCAGGCGTGCTGGGAGGGATTGCAGCAGGGCGTGTTCTCGGTGTTCTCCTCCGACCACTGCCCGTTCCGCTATGACGACCCGCAGGGCAAGCTCACGCCGAAAGGCCGCACCTCGTTCCGCTGGGTGCCGAACGGCATTCCGGGCGTGGGGGCGCGGCTGCCGATCCTGTTCTCGGAAGGGGTGATGAAGGGGCGGATCGACATCAACCAGTTCGTCGCGGTGACCGCCACCAACCACGCCAAGGCCTATGGCCTCTACCCGCGCAAGGGCACCATCGCGGTCGGCGCCGATGCCGACATTGCGATCTGGGACCCGGAGCGCCGGCAGACCCTGACCCATGACCTCTTGAAGGACGGCAGCGACTACACGCCCTATGAAGGGCTGGAGATCACCGGCTGGCCGGTGACCACGCTGGTGCGCGGCAAGGTGATGGTGCGCGAGGGCGCGCTGGAAGGCGCCAAGGGCTCGGGCAGCTATCTCTCGCGCGAGATCAGCGCGCTGGTCTGAAAGCGCGCGGATCGGCCGCCCGCCCCGCGCCTCAGGGCCGCGGATCGGCCCCCGCGCCTCACGGCGCGGTGAGCCGGCGCACCGCGTCGTGCCAGCCATCGAGCTTGCGGGCGCGGGTTGCCGCCGACATGGCCGGCGTGAAGCGGTGGTCGAGCCGCCAGCGGTCGGCGAAGTGCTCCGGGTCCGGCAGAACGCCGGCGTTCAGCCCGGCGAGATAGGCCGCGCCCAGCGCCGTGGTTTCGCGCACCACCGGCCGGTCAACCGGCGCGGCAAGTAGATCGGCGAGGCGCTGCATGGTGAAATCGGAAGCGACCATGCCGCCATCGACGCGCAGCACCGTGCGCGCGCCGTTCGAGGTCGTTCCGGTGGAGACCGCGCCAGCGGCGGCTCCGGCGGGTGCGGCGCCAGCGGGTGCGGCGGCTCCTTGCCAGTCGGCATGCATGGCGTTGATCAGGTCGACGGTCTGGTAGCAGACGCTTTCCAGCGTCGCGAGCGCGATCTCCGCCTGCGAGGTCGCCCGCGTCAGGCCGAACAGCGCGCCGCGCACGTCCGGGTTCCAGTACGGCGCACCGAGGCCCACGAAGGCCGGCACCAGATAGACCGCCTGCGCCGGATCGGCGGCGCGCGCCAGCGCCTCGCTGTCCCCCGACGACTCGATGATCTTCAGCCCGTCGCGCAGCCACTGCACCGCCGCGCCCGCGACGAAGATCGAGCCCTCAATGGCGTAGGTGCGCCGGCCGTCGATCTGATAGGCGATGGTGGTGAGCAGGCGGTTGCCGGAGGTGACCGCCGTGGCGCCGGTATTGAGCAAGGCGAAGCAGCCGGTGCCGTAGGTCGACTTGATCATGCCCGGGGCGAAGCAGGCCTGCCCGACCGTCGCCGCCTGCTGGTCGCCGGCAATGCCGCCAATGGAAACCGGCCCGCCGAAGAAGCGCGGCTGGGTGGTGCCGAATTCCGAGGAGGAATCCTTCACCTCCGGCAGCAGCGAGCGCGGCACGCGCAGCAGCGCCAGCAGATCGTCGTCCCATTCGCCGGTGTGGATGTTGAACAGCAGCGTTCGCGAGGCATTGGTGGCGTCGGTGGCGTGCACCCGCCCGTCGGTCAGCTTCCAGAGCAGCCAGGAATCCACCGTGCCGAAGGCGAGTTCGCCGCGCTCCGCCCGCGCCCGCGCGCCGGGGACATGGTCGAGGATCCAGCCGATCTTGGTGCCGGAGAAGTAGGGGTCGAGAATCAGCCCGGTGCGGGCGGTCACCATCGGCTCATGACCCTCGGCCTTGAGCCGCGCGCAGAGTTCAGCGGTGCGGCGGTCCTGCCAGACGATGGCGCGGTAGATCGCCTGTCCGGTGGAGCGGTCCCACACCACGGTGGTCTCGCGCTGGTTGGTGATGCCGATGCTGGCGATATCGCGCGCCTGCGCCCCGACCTGCGCCATGGCGGTGCGGCAGGTGTCCAGCGTGGTGCGCCAGAGGTCCTCGGCCTCGTGCTCCACCCAGCCGGAAGTCGGGAAATGCTGCGGGAATTCCTGCTGCGCCTGCGCCGCGATGGTGGTGTCGGGGCGGAACAGGATGGCGCGGGAGGAGGTGGTGCCCTGGTCGATGGCGAGGAGGTAGGTCGTCACGTTGCGCTCCGCGAAAAGGCGTCATCCCGGAAGCTGTGCACCTTGCCGGGACGATCGTCCACGTCGAGCGGAAAGACCGCTGGGGACGGCATGACGGGAAAAGCGCGCCCCGGGCGGCGAGCGTCCGGGGCGGGGTGCCGGGGCGGTGGAGCACTGGCTCCCGCCGCCCCGGCGTCAGGCTCGGATCGGACCGGTCAGTTGCGGCTCGGCGGGGTCGCCGGCCACGAGTTGATCAGCGTGTCATAGTCGATGGTCGCGCCCTGGGGCTTCTCGTTGGCGAGCTTGGGCTGCGGCGCGAGCGTGCCGGTCTCCTTGGCGAGATTCACCCAGTATTCCATCGGGTGCTTCTCGTTCAGCTTCGGGCCGCATTCGCCCTGGACGCCCGCCTTTTCGAGGCGCGCCATCACCGATTCCTGCGCCTCGGCGAGGGAATCCATGGCCGCCTGCGGGGTCTTGGCGCCGGAGGAGGCGTCACCGATGTTCTGCCACCAGAGCTGGGCGAGCTTGGGGTAGTCCGGCACGTTGGCGCCGGTCGGCGACCACTGCACGCGGGCCGGCGAGCGGTAGAACTCGATCAGGCCGCCGAGCTTGGGCGCGCGCTCGGTGAAGCTCTTGTCCCAGATGTCGCTCTCGCGGATGAAGGTGAGGCCGACATGGCTCTTCTTCAGCGAGACGGTCTTGGAGGTGACGAACTGGGCATAGAGCCAGGCCGCCTTACGGCGATCCACCGGGGTCGACTTCAGCAGCGTCCAGGAACCGACGTCCTGGTAGCCGAGCTTCATGCCGTCCTTCCAGTACGCGCCCTTGGGCGAGGGAGCCATGCGCCACTTCGGCGTGCCGTCGGCATTCATGACCGGCAGGCCTTCCTTCACCATGTCGGCGGTGAAGGCGGTGTACCAGAACATCTGCTGGGCGATGTTGCCCTGGGCGGGCACCGGGCCGGCCTCGGAGAAGGTCATGCCGAGCGCCTGCGGTGGCGTGTACTTCTTCAGCCACTCGATATACTTGGTGATCGAGTAGACGGCGGCGGGGCCGTTGGTGTCGCCGCCGCGCTCGACGGTCGAGCCGGTGGGGCGGCAGCCTTCCATGCGGATGCCCCATTCATCGACCGGCTTGCCGTTGGGCAGGCCGCGATCGCCGTTGCCGGCCATGGAGAGCCACGCATCGGTGAACCGCCAGCCAAGCGAGGGGTCCTTCTTGCCGTAGTCCATGTTGCCATAGACCTTGACGCCGTTGATTTCCTTCACGTCGTTGGTGAAGAACTCCGCGATGTCCTCATAGGCCGACCAGTTCAGCGGCACGCCGAGATCGTAGCCATACTTGGCCTTGAACTTGGCCTTGATGTCCGGGTTGGTGAACCAGTCGTAGCGGAACCAGTAGAGGTTGGCGAACTGCTGGTCCGGGAGCTGGTAGACCTTGCCGTCCGGCGCGGTGGTGAAGGAGATGCCGATGAAGTCCGGCAGATCGAGGGTCGGCGAGGTGACGTCCTTGCCTTCGCCCACCATCCAGTCGGTCAGCGGCACGGCCTGCTTGTAGCGGAAATGGGTGCCGATCAGGTCGGAATCGTTCACCCACGCATCGTAGATGTTCTTGCCCGACTGCATCTGGGTCTGGATCTTCTCGACGACATCGCCCTCCTGGATGAGGTCGTGGGTCAGCTTGATCCCGGTGATCTCGGAGAACGCCTTGGCGAGGACCTTGGCCTCGTATTCATGGGTGGTGATGGTCTCGGAGACGACGTTGATCTCCATGCCCTTGAACGGCTCGGCCGCCTTGATGAACCATTCCATCTCCTTCATCTGCTCGTCCTTGGAGAGCGTGGAGGGCTGGAACTCGCTGTCGATCCATTTCTTGGCGGCCGCCTCGTCCGCGCGCACCGGCGCGGCATGGGCGAACAGCACCGCCGCGCTGGCGGCGAGCAGGAGGCGTGTGCGGCGATTTAACGGTCTCATATCCGTTTCCTCTCGGTTGCTTCTTCCCAGGAACCCGCGGCTTCACGCCGCTTAGGCGAATTCACACGAGGCGGAACACCGCCAGTGCGTAGACAAGGCAGAGCGCGAGCGCCCAGCCGAGATTGGGACCCACCAGGCCAAGCCAGGCGAGATTGATGAAGGCGCTGCCCAGCAGGGTGATGAACAGCCGGTCGCCGCGCGTGGTGGGGATGCCGAGCACCCCGACGCGCGCCCGCTCCGGCCGCCACACGCCCAGCAGGGTGAACAGCGCCAGCAGAGCGGCGATGACCGCGAAGAAAAGGCCGGTCTGCCAGGTCCACGCCATCCAGGCGAGGTTCTCGGAAACAGAATCCATCGTCCCCTCCCCGCTCACACCCGCCCGAGGGCGAAGCCCTTGGCGATGTAGTTGCGCACGAACCAGATGACCAAGGCGCCGGGGATGATGGTCAGCACGCCAGCGGCGGCGAGCAGGCCCCAGTCCATGCCCGCCGCCGAGACGGTGCGGGTCATGGTGACGGCGATCGGCTTGGCGTTGGTGGCGGTCAGCGTGCGGGCGAGCAGCAGTTCGACCCACGAGAACATGAAGCAGAAGAACGCCGCGACGCCGATGCCGGAAGCGATCAGCGGCATGAAGATCTTCACGAAGAAGCGCGGGAAGGAATAGCCGTCGATCGCCGCGGTCTCGTCGATCTCGCGCGGCACGCCGGACATGAAGCCTTCGAGGATCCACACCGCGAGCGGCACGTTGAACAGGCAGTGCGCCAGCGCCACCGCCCAAGGCGTGTCGAACAGGCCGATGGCGGAATAGAGATTGAAGAAAGGCAGCGCGAACACCGCCGGCGGCGCCATGCGGTTCGACAGCAGCCAGAAGAACAGGTGCTTCTCGCCGATGAAGCTATAGCGCGAGAAGGCATAGGCCGCCGGCAAAGCGAGGCTGATCGAGATGATGGTGTTGAGCACCACATAGGTCAGCGAGTTGATGTAGCCCGAATACCAGCTCGAATCCGTGAAAATCTTGATGTAGTGCTCGAAGGTGATGTCATTCGGCCACAAGGTGACGCCCGAATTGATCTCGAAATTGGTCTTCAGGCTCATGTTCACGAGCCAGTAGATCGGCAGCATGAGGAAGATCAGATAGACGATCATCACGAAGGTGCCGGCGCGCGAGCTCTGGTTCATCCCGCGATCTCCCGCTGCGGACGCTCGTTGCCGGCGTGGGTCATCACCGTGTAGAAGACCCAGCACACCGCGAGCACGATGAGGTTGTAGACGAGGCTCATGGCAGCCGCCTTGCCAAGGTCGAACTGGCCGAGCGCGAGCTTCACGAGGTCGATGGACAGGAAGGTGGTGGCATTGCCCGGCCCGCCGCCGGTGAGCACGAACGGCTCGGTGTAGATCATGAAGCTGTCCATGAAGCGCAGCAGCACCGCGATCAGCAGGACGCGCTTCATCTTGGGCAGCTGGATCGTGGTGAAGATCGCCCAGCGGGAGGCGCCGTCGATGCGCGCGGCCTGGTAATAGGCGTCCGGGATCGACTTGAGGCCGGCATAGCACAGCAGCGCGACAAGGCTGGTCCAGTGCCACACATCCATCACCACGATGGTGATCCACGCCGCGAGCGCGTCGCCGGTGTAGTTATAGTCGATGCCGAGGGCGTTGAGCCCCCAGCCGGCAAGGCCGATATCGGCGCGGGCGAAGACCTGCCAGATGGTGCCGACCACGTTCCACGGAATCAGCAGCGGCAGCGCCATGACCACCAGCGTCGCGGCGACCTTCCAGCCCTCGCGCGGCATGGACAGCGCGACGAGGATGCCGAGCGGAACCTCGATGGCGAGGATGATCGCGGAGAACAGCAGGTTGCGCCACAGGGCGGCGAAGAAGCGCCCGCCGAGCTCGGTCGAGGGGTCCAGCAGTTCCTGGAACCAGCCAAGGCCGTTCCAGAAGAACTGGTTGTTGCCGAAGGTGTCCTGAACCGAATAGTTCACCACCGTCATGATCGGCACGATGGCCGAGAAGGCGACGATGAGGAACACGGGAGCGACCAGCCACCAGGCGCGGTTATTGAGCGGCTTGTCCATCACGAGACCCCCTCGCGGTTCGTGGCTTCACCGGGCACCAGCACGCCGCCGGCGTAAATGTGGATCTGGCGCGGATCGAGCCGCAGCCCGGCCTCGTCGCCGTTCAGCGCCAGCCCTTCCGGCACCATCGCCGCGGCCGGCTGCCCGGCGATCTCCACGCGGGCAATGCGGGCGCGGCCGATATCGTCGATGCGCTTGACCGCGACCGGCACGCCCGTGCCCGCCGGGGCGAGCGTGGCGAATTCCGGCCGCACGCCGAGTTCGATGGTCTCGCCGGCCGGCAGCGCGGGATAGGCCCGCGCCAGCTCGATCGCCACGTCGCCGATCATCGCGCGCCGTCCTTCCACCCGCGCCGGCAGCACGTTCATGCCCGGCGAGCCGATGAAATGGCCGACGAAGGTGTGGGCCGGCCGCTCGAACAGTTCTTCGGGCGTCCCGGTCTGCACCACCCCGCCGTCATGCATCACCACCACCGTATCGGCGAAGGTCAGCGCCTCGGTCTGGTCGTGGGTGACGTAGATCATGGTCAGGTCGAGCGTGCGGTGCAGTTCCTTCAGCGTCGAGCGCAGCTGCCATTTCAGATGCGGGTCGATCACGGTCAGCGGCTCGTCGAACAGGATCGCCGCCACATCCTCGCGCACCAGCCCGCGCCCGAGCGAAATCTTCTGCTTGGCGTCGGCGGTGAGGTTGGCGGCCTTGCGGTCGAGCACCGCGCTCATGTCGAGCCGGCTGGCGATCTCCTCGACGCGGCGGGCGATCTCCTCGCGCGACATGCGCCGGTTCTTCAGCGGGAAGGCGAGGTTCTCGCGCACCGTCATGGTGTCGTAGACCACGGGGAACTGGAACACCTGCGCGATGTTGCGCGCCTCGGTCGGCAGGTGGGTCACGTCGCGGTCGTCGAACAGGATTTTTCCGCGCGTCGGCACCACGAGGCCGGAGATGATGTTCAGCAGCGTGGTCTTGCCGCAGCCCGAAGGCCCGAGCAGCGCATAGGCGCCGCCCTGCCGCCAGACATGGTTGATCTCCTTCAGCGCATAATCCTGCGGGCCGCGCGGATCGGGCCGGTAGGCATGGGCGAGACCGTCGAGTGTGATGGATGCCATCGCGCCCTCCCTCAGGCCGCCGCGCCGAGCGCGGTGCCGGTATTTTTGCCGGCGGCGTCGAACAGAAGGATGTGCCGCGGGTCGATCAGCACCTCGACCGAATCCCCTGGCTCCAGCCGGTGCACACCCGGCAACAGGGCGGTAAGCCGGTGGCCGGCGTCGGCGCTTCCGGTCTCGGCGGTGCCCATGTCCATGTGCAGGAAGCTCTCCGAGCCCGTCACCTCGGTCACCGCGACGCGCGCGCCGAGCCGGATGATGCCGGGGCGGTGGTCGCGCTCGGCCTTGGCGACCGTCTCCACCTCAAGATGATGCGCGCGCACGCCGACGGTGTAGGTGCCGTCCGGCACGGTAGCCAGCGCGCCGGTCGCCGGCACCACCGCGCCGCTCTCCAGCAGCACGGTGCCGCCCGACTTCACCACGCGCAGCGCGTTGAGCGGGGGATCAGAGAACACCTGCGCGGTCGCAAGGTCCGCCGGGTGGCGATAGACCTGCGCGGTCGGGCCGAACTGGGTGAGCCTTCCTTCCATCAGCGATGCCGTGTTGCCGCCCAGCAGCAGCGCCTCGGTCGGCTCGGTGGTGGCATAGACGAACACCGCGCCGGTGGAGGCGAAGATGCGCGGCAGTTCCTCGCGCAATTCCTCGCGCAGCTTGTAGTCGAGATTGGCCAACGGCTCGTCGAGCAGCACCAGCTCGGCGCGCTTCACCAGCGCGCGGGCGATCGCGGTGCGCTGCTGCTGGCCGCCGGACAGCGCCAGCGGGGTGCGCTCCAGATAGGGCGTGAGCTTGAGCAGCCGCGCCGCCTCGTTGACGCGCGCCTCGATCTCGGCCTTGGGCAGGCGCTGGAGCCGCAGCGGCGAGGCGATGTTCTCGTAGACCGTCAGCGCGGGGTAGTTGATGAACTGCTGGTAGACCATCGCCACCGAGCGCTTCTTGACCGAGTGCCCGGTGACATCGCGCCCGTCCACCAGCACGCGGCCGGTGGTCGGCGCGTCGAGGCCGGCCATGAGCCGCATCAGGCTGGTCTTGCCGGCGAGCGTGGCGCCGAGCAGCACGTTGAGGCTGCCATTCTCCAGCCGCAGCGAGATGTCCCGCAGATGGGGAACGGCGTTCACCGTGCGGGAGACATTGACGAGTTCCAGCGTCACTGCGCGGCCCCCCGGTGTTCGGTGCCGGCGGACGCGGCGTGCGGCGCGTGAATGCGCATATAGGTGTCGAGCGCGTCGACCTGTTCGCGGGTGAAGCGCAGGCCGAGCTTGGAGCGGCGCCACAGCACGTCCTCGGCGCCGCGCGCCCATTCCTCGCGCATCAGATAGCGGACCTCGATTTCATGAAGATCGGCGCCGAACAGGTGGCCGAGATCAGCCGGGCCGCGCGCGCCGTCAAGCAGGCGCAGCGCGCGGGTGCCGTAGGCGCGCACCAGACGGCGGGCCAGCGCCTCGTCGAGCCAGGGATGCGCCCGCTTGAGCTGGCCGACGATGCGCGGCTGGTCATGCACCGCGAAATCGCCGCCCGGCAGCGGCTCGGTGCCGGTCCAGCTCGCCTTGCCGGCCTTGGGCAGGAACGCACTGAGCTTTTCCAGCGCGTGCTCGGCGAGGCGGCGATAGGTGGTGATCTTGCCGCCGAACACCGAGAGCAGCGGCGCCCGCCCCTGCTCTTCCTCAAGCTCCAGCACATAGTCGCGGGTGGCTTCCTGCGCCTTGGAGGCGCCGTCATCATAGAGCGGGCGCACGCCGGAATAGGTCCACACCACCTGATCCGGCAGCACCGGACGGGCGAAATATTCGCTCGCCGCCGCGCAGAGATACGAAATCTCCTCCGGGCTCGCGACCGGCCTGGACGGGGTCGAGCCGAAATCGCGGTCGGTGGTGCCGATGAGCGTGAAGTCGTGCTCATAGGGAATGGCGAAGATGATGCGCCCGTCGGCGTTCTGGAAGATATAGGCGCGGTCGTGATCGTAGAGCTTGGGCACCACGATGTGACTGCCCTGCACGAGGCGGACATTGGCCGGTGTGTTGACCCGCACCACCTTCGCCAGCACCTCATGCACCCACGGGCCGGCGGCATTGACCAGCACGCGGGCGCGCACGCGGGTGCGCGCGCCGTCCTGCTCGACCTCGATCTCCCAGCAATCGGCGGCGCGGGTGGCGCTGACCACGCGGCTGCGCGGGCGGATATCGGCGCCGCGCTCGGCGGCATCCAGGGCGTTCAGCACCACGAGGCGCGAATCCTCGACCCAGCAGTCGGAATATTCGAAGGCGCGGGCATAGCCCTCGCGCAGCGGACGGCCGGTCTCATCGCGGCGCAGATCCAGCGTGCGCGTCGCCGGCAGCAGCTTGCGACCGCCGAGATGGTCGTAGAGGAACAGTCCGAGCCGCAGCAGCCAGGCCGGGCGCAGACCCTTGTGATGGGGCAGCACGAAGCGCAGCGGGCGGATGATGTGCGGGGCGATGGCCCACAACACCTCGCGCTCCATCAGCGCCTCGCGCACCAGCCGGAACTCGTAATGTTCGAGATAGCGCAGCCCGCCATGGATCAGCTTGGTCGAGGCCGAGGAGGTAGCGCCGGCGAAATCGCCCTGCTCGAACAGCACGACGGAAACGCCCCGCCCCGCCGCATCGCGCGCGATGCCGCAGCCATTCACACCGCCGCCGATGATGGCGAGGTCATAGATTTCGTCCAGCGTGCCGACGGCCACCTGACGCCTCCCGGGTCGCACCGCTTCATCTGCGGGCGGTTTCGTTTTTATGTTCGCAATGACGCTATCTGAAACATTCAGGACCATCAATAGTCATTAAACGAAAGATATGAAGGTTCGTTTTGGTGCATCGCAGCAGCTTCGCGGCAAAATCGCGGCGCGCGGCTGGCATGCCAGGCGCAGGTCCGGGCGATTGCGCAGAGCGGCCAATCCCTTGGCCCGGATCATCGGTTTCATGGTGCAGGGCACGCGCGCCCGCGTGGAAAACGCTGGGGAAGGCGGCGGCGGGATGTGAGAGAGTTCGGCGGCGACCTCGTGCCTTGCCCGGCTCGATGATGAACAGCGCGTTGATTTCCTCCAGAAAACGCCGGCGCTGGAACAGCGGACGCGATTTCGGCAGGCGCGCCTCGGGCGGCAGCAGCGTGCAGAAGCCGATCTTGGGCTGTTTCAGCGGCCGCTGGTGGAAGGTGATCTCGTGGAACGGCTCCCGCCGCTCCGGCGTCAGCACGTCCGGCAGCCCGAAAGATCGCGCGCTGCGGCGACGCGACGGCTCCGAACGGGCTTCTCGCGGGAACGCGCAGGTCGACAGAGTGAGGACATTCCGAATTCATCGGATATGATGCCGGCTTTCTCCGGCCGGCGTTGAGACGCCGCGCGGCGCCCCGCCGCGCCGCCGCGACAGGATCCGCCGTGGACGACCGTACCGCCAGCCGCATCGCCGCCGCCCCGCCCCATGGCGGCATCTCGCTCGCCGCCGTGCTGACCGAGACCGTTCTGGTCCAGGCGCTCGGCACCATGTCGGTGCTGATCGTACCGGCACTGGCGCCGGCGGTCGCCGCCTCGCTCGGCGTCCCCACCCTGTTCATCGGCTACCAGATCACGCTGATCTATGTCGCCGCGATGGCGGCATCGCTGGTGGCCGGCACGCTGGTGGCGCGCCATGGCGGCTGCCGCATCGGCCAGCTTGCCATGCTGCTCGACGCCATAGGCTGCGGGCTGATGAGCCTTGGCCGTCTCACGCCGATGATCGCCGGCTCGATCTTCATCGGCACCGCCTACGGCATGATCATCCCCGCCTCTTCGGAGCTGCTGATCCGGCACGCGCCGCCGCACCGGCGCAGCCTGATCTTCTCGATCAAGCAGGCCGGCGTTCCGGTCGGCGGCATGGCGGCAGGCATCATCGGTCCCTGGATCGCGCTGTCCTTCGGTTGGCACGCCGCGCTCTGGGCCGTCGGCGCGGCCTGCCTGACGGTGATGGCGTGGTCGCAGCGCGGCCGGCGCGAACTCGACCGGCCGGAAACGCGCACCCGCGTGCCGGTGCTGCTGCCATGGACCTCGCTCCGGCTGGTGTTCGGCAATCCGCCGCTGCGCTGGCTGGCGCTGTCGACCTTCTGGTTTTCCGCCGTGCAGCTTTCCGTCGTCGCCTTTCTCGTCGCGCTGCTGGTGGAGGAAAGGCAGGTCAGCCTCGCCACCGCCGGGCTGGTGCTGGCCGGGGTACAGCTAAGCGGCGCCTTCGGCCGCGTGCTGTGGGGGGCGGTTGCCGATGCCACCGGGCGCGGCCTCGGCGTGCTGGTGGCGCTGGCGCTCGCCATGATGGCGGCGGCGCTCGTGGTCACCGCGGCCGGCAGCGTGCTGCCGCTCGCCGCGCTGATCGCGCTGTTCCTGCTGCTCGGCCTCACCGCCAATTCCTGGAACGGGGTGTATCTGTCGGAAGTGGCGCGGCTCAGTCCCGGCCACGCGGTCGGCAGCGTCACCGGCGCCGCGATGTTCTTCACCTTCACCGGTGTCGCCGTCGGCCCCAGCCTGTTCTCGCAGTTCCACGACGTGTTCGGCAGCTATCAGGCCACCTATGTGGTGATCGCCGCCTTCTCGGCGCTGGCGGCGCTCATGCTGATGCAGGTCCGGCGGCTGGTGGCGGCGCGGCGCGCGACCGCGCCGTAACCCCGGGATATCGGTGCCACCACGCCGAAAAAAAATCCAGGAGCCTGGACGGCCCCTGGATTCGCGCTCCTTATGAAGGCGATCTGCGCACAGATGCCTAGATCGTTTTCCGCGACATCTCCTGGGCGATGAATTCCGCCTGTCGGATCGCCAGCGCCACGATGGTCAGCGTCGGGTTCTCCGCGCCGCCGGTGGTGAACTGGCTGCCGTCGGAGATGAACAGGTTCGGGATGTCGTGCGTCTGGCCGTGCTTGTTGACCACGCCATCGCGCGGCTTCGCGCTCATGCGGTTGGTGCCGAGATTGTGCGTCGAAGGATAAGGCGGGGTGGGCAAGGTGCGCACGGCGCCCACCGCATCGTAGATCGCCGCCCCTCTCGCATAGGCGTGGTTGCGCATCGCGACGTCGTTGGGATGGTCGTCGAAATGCACATTGGCGACCGGAAGGCCGTACTGGTCCTTCACATCGGCCAGCGTCACGCGATTGGTCTCCTGCGGCATGTCCTCCCCGACCAGCCACATGCCGGCGGTGTTCACATAACCGTCCATGGCGGAGGTGAAGGAGCGCCCCCATCCGCCCGGATCGAGGAAGGCGGCCATGAAGGGAACGCCGAGCGAGAGCGTTTCCATCTCATAGCCGCCGACAAAGCCGCGCTTGTCATTGTGGTGGGCTTCGTCTCGCACGATGCCGGCCATCGTGGTGCCCCGGTACATGTGAACCGGCTTCTCGAAAATGCCGTACACCGAGCCGGTCATGTGCCGCATATAGTTCCGGCCGACCTGCCCCGAGGAATTGGCGAGCCCGTCGGGGAACATGTTGCTCGCCGAATTCAGCAGGAGCCGCGGGCTTTCGATCGAGTTGCCGGCCACCGCCACGATGCGGGCCTTCTGGCGCTGCGTCTTGCCGTCCTTGTCGACATAGACGACGCCCGTCACCTTGCCGCTGTCATCGTGCTCGATCTTGAGCACCATGCTTTCGGGCCGCACTTCGAGATTGCCGGTCTCTTCGCCGCGCGGGATCTCGGCGATCAGGGTGGACCATTTGGCGCCCGACTTGCAGCCCTGGAAACAGAAGCCGATCTGCTGACAGGAGCCGCGATCGTGGCGCGGCTGGCTGTTGATCGCCATGCGGCCGGTCGAGACCTCGGTGTAGCCGACTTTTTTCGCGCCGGCCTCGAACACCTTGAAGTTGTTGTTGCCGGGCAGGCCGGGAATTCCGTTGGTGCGGGTGACGCCCATGCGGTCCTCGGCCCGCGCGTAATAGGGCTCCAGCTCGGCAAGGGTGATCGGCCAGTCGAGCAGATTGGCGCCGTCGAGGCCGCCATAGGTCGATCGGGTCTTGAACTCATGCTCCTGAAACCGCAGCGAGGCGCCGGCCCAGTGCACGGTGGAGCCGCCGACCGACTTGACGATCCAGGCCGGGAGATTGGGGAAATTCTTGTGCACCCGCCAGGAGCCGGAGGTGGTGCGCATATCCTTCCAGGCCAGCTGGCCGAAGCTTTCCCATTCGTTGTTGACGAAGTCCTCCATATTGTGGCGCTTGCCGGCCTCAAGGATGACGACCTTTACGCCCTTGAGCGCGAGTTCGGTGCCGAGTGTGCCGCCGCCGGCGCCGGAGCCGACGATGACGACGACGGAATCGTCGTTGAGATCAAAGGGTGCTGACATGGCGTTGCCCTCCCCTCACAGCCAGGCGATGTCGTCGAAGCCGCGGTCGATGTAACCGCCCTTCTCCGCGGAGGCGCCCTCGTAACCGAAGATCGGCCACACCTCCTCCTGGTTGTAGAGACTGACCACCAGCCCGCCCCTCACCTTCTGGAAGAAGGCGCTGTCTTCGATCTCGCGCAGAAGGCTGGTGCGCTGCTCCTCCCAGCCGACATCGGCATAGGGAACGCCGTAGCGGCCCTTCGCCAGCGTATCGAGCGTGCTCACGCCGTTCTCGATGAGCGCCTTGGCCGCCGGATCGGCCGCCTCGGTCTCGTAAGGCTTCATCGCAATGGCGTAGTAGCGGTTGGGAATCCGGTCATGAGGATAGACGTCGCGCGCCATCACGATCAGCGTGCGCATGGTTTCCGGCTTCAGGTTGGCGACCTCAAGCCCCCACGCCTCGCGCGGGCTTAGGACCGCGACGCCGGAGACCATCAAAGCGCCGACGGCCCCGAAGCCAGCCAGCAGGGTTCGGCGCGAGACACCGCGCCGGTCGATCAACGTCGTCATCGTTTCCTCCTAGATATTTTTATGTAACTCTTTTCGAATTACTTTTGTTTAGGCACTAAACGTAGCGTCCCCGCTTCTGAAGAACTTCGATCTTGTAGCCATCCGGATCAGAAACGAAGAAGAATTTCGCGAGCAGGGTGCCGTCGCGAAAGAACTCCTTGACCGGATTGGGATTGAGCCCCGCCGCTGTGAAGCGCGCATGTTCGGCCTCAAGGTCATCGACCGCGAAGGCGATATGGCCGTAGCCATCGCCCAGCGCATACGGTTCGGTCCGGCCGTGATTGATCGTCAGCTCGACCTCGAAATCGGCGTCAGGACTGCGCAGATAGACCAGCGTGAAGCCGTCGAAAGCGAAACGGTCGGCAACAGCGAGCCCGAAGGCTTGGCTGTAGAAATCAACCGAGCGCTCCTCATCGAGCACGCGGATCATGGAATGAATGGCCTTCGCCATTTCGTGCTCCAGATTGAAACGAGACACCGATTTGCTGCGGGAGACTCCGCATGAAACGAATACTAGGTCGTTCGAAAAACCGGTGGTGGTAGACTGTTAGCACATCCCTCCTTCTCGCCTTTTGGCGGGCGCGCGGGCGCGGAAATCGCGCGTCGTCATGCGCCGACGACCGGGTGAAGATCGCGGCGGGACGCACGCACATGTCACCCTCCAGACGAGGGGCCTAAACGAGCGGTGGCGCCGGCGGCGTTATCCCGGCACGCGTTCCGGCAGCTATTCGGCTGCTTCCATGTGAAGCCCGCGCGCTTCACAGAGATAGCGCTGGCGGGCGGACTGCGCGTCCACCCCGCCGCTGTGCAGCAGCGGGCGTATTTCAGCGAGATAGATCAGACAGGAGCAGCGCAGCAATGAGGTGAAGTTCCGGGCCTCGCCATGGATGTTCAGCACCTCGTCATGCAGCGTGGTGATGAATTTTCCGAGGCTCATGCCCTGATGCGCGGCGACATCCTCCAGAACCGCCCAGAACGCGGTCTCCAGCCGGATCGACGTCGAGTGACCACCGATCCGTACCGAACGGGTTTGGCCTTCATAAGCCTCGGGCGCTTGACCCGCGAAAATCTGGCACACTGAGCGTCTCCCGGATCGTTTTTGTCATTTCGAACGATTCCACTCTCAGACGCTCGCGCTGTAAAGCGCTAAAATGCGAAGGGGGACGGCGATGCCCTCTCGTTCCTGGCCCCAAGCGTTGAAAGGGTTGTCTTTTCGACGCACGGCCTTCCCGTCCCCGTTCGGTCGGACTCCCTGTCTCTCCGAGCTTTCTTCACGCTCGGCCTGACCTCCTTCGGCGGGCCGGCGGCGACGCCGCGGTGGAGGTCTCCGTAACCTGCCTGATCGGCTCCAGGCAGCTCAGAAACCCATCGCGGCGCCGTCGCTGCGTGGATCGCTCGCGCCTTCCAGGCGCCCGTCCGCATGGCGCGCGATCGCGCCGGCATGGCCCATCATCGCGTCGAACGGCGCCACCACCTCCACATCGTGACCGGCGGCGCGAAGCGCGGCGATAAGCTCCGGCGGGAAGCTATCCTCCAGCTTGAGCGTGACGGTCTCCGCGCCCCAGGTCCGGCCCAGCAGCCAGCGTGGCGCGGTGATCGCCGCCTGGGGCTCCTGGCCGAACAGGCCATAGCGCGAGAACAGCGCGGCCTGCGTCTGCGGCTGCCCCTCCCCGCCCATCGTGCCGTAGACCATATGCCGCCCGTCGGCGAAGCGGGCCATGGCCGGGTTCAGCGTGTGGAACGGCTTGCGGCCGGGAGCGAGCACGCGCGGGCCGCTGCCCGTGAGCGCAAAACTCGATCCGCGATTCTGCCAGACGATCCCGGTCTGCGGCAGCACCACGCCGGAGCCGAATTCGAAGTAGATGCTCTGGATGAAGCTGGCGGCGAGGCCGTCGCCGTCGATGGCGCCTAGCCACACCGTATCGCCGGCGGAAGGCGGCGCGGGCCAGGGCAGCGCCCGCGCGGGGTCGATGCGCGCCGCCAGGCGGTCCAGCACCTCGTCGGCAAGGAAATCGCGTGGGTCCTCGCTCATCGCCTCGGGATCGCCGACCACGCGGTCGCGCACGAGGAAGGCCTGCTTGGTCGCCTCGATCAGCCCGTGCAGATGCGCGAAGCCTTCCGCCTCCCGCACACCGAGCCGGCTGAAAATCCCGAGGATCATCAGCGAGGCCAGCCCCTGGGTGGGCGGGGGGAAATTGAACAGCCGGATGCCGGGCAGGTCGACGTGAAGCGGCGCCACGCGCGTGGCGTAACACCCGGCGAGATCGTCGAGCGTCACCAGCGCGCCGGCGGCGGCCAGATCATGGGCGATGTCGCGGGCGAGCGGGCCACGGTAGAAGCTCTCCGTGCCCTCGCGGCCGATCCGCTCCAGCGTTTGCGCCAGCGCCGGCAGCGTCATCGTCGCCCCCGTTGCGGGCGCGGCGCCATCGACGGTGAAGACGTCGGCGAAGCCCGACACATCCGCAAGTTCCGGCAGCTTCTCGGCCGTCAGCTGGTTTTGGCTGGCGGTCACGGCGAAGCCATTGCGGGCGTGCCAGACGGCATCCTCCACGAGGCGGGCGAGAGGCAGGCGTCCCCCGCGCTCAAGGCTGAGCCTCAACGCTTCGCCCCAGCCGGCGACGGTGCCGGCGGTCGTGTTGGCCGCCAGAGGTCCCCGCTGGGGGATGGCCGCGAGGCCCGCCCGCGCATAAAGCTCCGGCGTTGCCGCCGCGGCGGCGCGGCTGCAGGCGTCGATGCCGACCGGCGTCTCTCCCGGCGCGCCGATCAGCCAGAAGCCATCGCCGCCGATCGCCGTCATGTGCGGGTAGACCACGGCCAGGGCGGCCGCCATGGCCACTGTCGCCTCGATCGCATTGCCGCCCTCGCGCAGCACGCGCAGCCCCGCTTCGCTCGCCAGATGATGCGGCGACGTCACCATGCCCCGACGGGCACGTACCGTGTTCAGCATGTCACGCGACCTCTACCAGCCGATCGCCTTGGGCAGCCAGGTGGCCACCGCCGGGAAGGTGAAGACCAGGGCGACCGCGATGAGCTGCAGTGCGATGAAGGGCAGGACGCCGCGATAGATGTCGGCGGTGCGCACCTCGGGCGGCGCCACGCCCCGCAGGTAGAACAGCGCCCAGCCGAAGGGCGGGGTCAGGAACGAGGTCTGCAGCACGGTGGCGATCAGCGCCGCCGCCCAGACCAGATCCACCCCGGCGTTCTGCATCAGCGGCAGGAACATCGGCACCACGATGTAGCTGATCTCGATCCACTCGATGAAGAAGCCGAGCACGAAGATGATCAGCAGCATGAAGATCAGGATGCCATCCGTGCCGCCGGGCACCAGCGCGAAGGCGTCGTGCACCAGCCGCTCGCCGCCGAGACCGCGGAAGGACAGGGCGAAGACCTGCGAGCAGATCAGCACGAAGAACATCATCGCCGTGATGCGGGCGGTGGACTGGACGGTGTCCACCAGGGTCTTGAGGGTGAAGCGACCCGCGACGGCGGCGACGATGATGGAGCCGAGCGCGCCCATGCTGGCGGCTTCCGTCGGCGCCGCGATGCCGCCGATGATCGAGCCGAGCACGGCCAGCACCAGCCCGATGGGCGGCAGGCCGACCTTGAGCGCCTTCAGCCACAGCTCCTTGCGCGGCATGGCGCGCCGCTCTTCGAGCGGGATCGCCGGCACCTTCTCGGGCCAGACGATGCCGACGACGATCATGTAGATGCAGAAAATGCCGGTCAGCAGCAGGCCGGGCATCAGCGCGGCGGCGAACAGGGTGCCGACCGACTCGCCGAGGATATCCGCCAGCAGGATGAGGATGGTGGAAGGCGGGATCAATTGCCCGAGCGTGCCGGAGGCGCAGATCGCCCCGCAGGACAGGCTCTTGTCATAGCCTCGCCGCAGCAGGGTCGGCAGCGTGAGAAGGCCGAGGGTGACGATGGTGGCGCCGACGATGCCGGTGGTCGCGCCCATCATCATGCCGACCAGAACGATGCCGAGCCCCATGCCGCCGCGCAGGCTGCCGGAGAGATGGCCGATCACCTCCATCAACTCGTCGGCGAGCCGCGACTTCTCCAGCATCACGCCCATGAAGACGAACAGCGGGATCGCGATCAGCGTGTAGTTGGCGGTGACGCCATAGATGCGCGCCGGCAGCAGGCCGAACAAAGTCGTGCCGAAACCGAGCCAGCCGAAGAAGAAGCCGCTGATCGCCAGCGTGAGCGCCACCGGCACGCCGACGAACAGCATGACGAAGAAGGAGGCGATGCAGGCGATCGCCAGGATTTCATTATAGGGCATTGGCAGGCACCGGCTCCGAGGGCGCCATCGGGGGCACGATCGGGGAGAAGAGAGCGGCGAGCGCGCGCGCCGTGGCGCCGAGGCTCTGGAGCAGCAGCAGGGCGAAGCCTGCCGGAATCATCGCCTTGAGAATGAAGCGGTAAGGCAGGCCACCAGGATCGGGCGAGCCTTCGCCGATGCGGTAGGACTGCATCACATAGTTCCAGGACAGCAGGATGATGATGACCGACAGCGCGACCACGGCCAGCGCGGAGAACAGGTCGATCCCCTGCTGCACGCGCGGCGGAAGCCGGGCGAACAGGATGTCCACCCGCACATGGCCTTCATGCTTGATGGTGTAGGCGATGCACAGCAGCGCGAGCGGGCTCATCAGGTGCCATTCCAGCTCCTGCATCGCCACCGAGCCGGTGTTGAAGGCGTAGCGCATCAGCACGTTGCCGGCCATGACGAGGACGAGCGCGAAGCCCGTCCACGCCGCGACCCACCCGCAGGCCTCGACGATCACGTCGAGGCCCCGGGCGATTTTTTCCAGCGCGGTGGTCATGCGCCCCTGCGGATCTGGGTCTGGTAGACCGCTTCCGACAGGCCGGCCCACTGGCTGTGCTCGGCCGCGAACTTGGTGAACGAGTCGTAGACCTTCTTGATCTTGGGATCGGAGTCGGCGAGCTGCTGCAGCGTGGTGGCGGTGACCTCGCGCAGCTTGTCCACCACAGCGGTCGGATAGGGTCCGGCGATCACGCCCTGGTTCTTCACGAGGTCGGTCATCGCCTCGCCGTTGGTCGCCTCGCACCAGGTGTGGCTGAGCACGTTGCAGGCGGCGGCGGCGGCGCGGACGATTTCCTGAAGGTCGGCCGGCAGCGAATCCCAAGCGCCCTTGTTGACGATGAGCTCGGTGACGTTGTTCGGCTCGTGCCAGCCGGTGGTGTAATAGTATTTGGCGGCCTTCTGCAGGCCGAGACGGCGGTCCTGATACGGGCCGACGAACTCGGCGGCATCGATCACGCCGCGCTCCAGCGCCGGGAAGATTTCGCCGCCGGGCAGCAGCTTCACATCGACGCCGAGCTGCGCATAGACCTTACCGGCGAGGCCGGGAATGCGCATCTTCAGCCCCTTGAAGTCCTCAACCTTCTCGATCGGCTTGCGGAACCAGCCGGACATCTGCACGCCGGTATTGCCGAGCGGCATCGGGACGAGATTGAACGGGGCGTAGAGCTCCTCCCAGAGCTGGAGGCCGCCGCCATGGTAGATCCACGCGTTCTGGCCCTGGAAGTTCAGCCCGAAGGGCACGCAGGTGAAGAACTGCGCGGCCGGCACCTTGCCCGCCCAGAAATACGAGTTCGCCGCGTTCATCTCGACCGTGCCGGAGGACACCGCGTCGAAGCCTTCCAGCGCCGGAATCAGCTCGCCGGCCGCGAAGTGCTGGATGGTCAGCCGCCCACCGGACATCTTGCCGACGAGGTCGCAGAAATAGGTCGGGCTGCCCGGGCCGGCGACGTAGAACGGCGCGCCCGGCCCATAGGCATTGGTCATCTTCCAGTTGAAGGTCTGCTGGGCGCGCGCGACATGCGGCGCGGCGATGGTGGCGACGGCGGCCGTACCCGCCAGACCGGCGCCCAGGAATCCACGACGATCCATTGCTGTTCCCCTTTGTCCGGATGGCGCCACGCTGCGGCGCCGTGATCGGACGCCACTAAGCCGCCGCAACGTGGCATCGGCAATGCCCCTAAAGAGGCAAGCGCACCGAAGCGACGATGACGCCACAGCCTCACGATCTAAAAATTACCGATAAAATTCATACATTTAATTCGAGATGACGAGGATTTGTGCACAGCGGCCCGCTCGCGGCGCGACAAGTTTTTGTGCGCCATTCGTCAAAGTGTTTCACTGGAGATCCAGCGCCGCCTGCGCCATTCGTCCGCCCATGAGTGTGCTGCCATGAACCGAGCCGTTCCCATCTCGATCAACGCCTTTCCGGCTTCCAAGCAGGAGGCGGCGTGGCGCGAGACTTTGGCCTCGCTCGGCCTTGCCGCGCAGCTTTCCGACACTGACGCCTTCCATTTCGGCGAGGTCTCGATCAAGCGCTCGCCGACACAGGCGAGCTTTGCCCTGCTGCGTTCGACCGCGCAGAAACTCACCGCCCTGGGTCAGGCCGCCCGGAAGACCGGGGAGCCGGCGAGGAGCGACGCGCCCGTACTCATCGGCTTCGTCACCTATGGACGCGGCCATCTCACCGATTCCGGCCGGCGCGCCGCTGAATTTGCCGATGGTGACCTCTGGGTCTGCGACCCCGCGAACCCCTTCTCGGTGCAGTTCCGCAACGATTTCGAGCTGCTGCTGCTGTGCCTGCCGCGCGAGCGGCTGGTGGGCCGGTTCGGCCGCGGCGCGACCGTTCCGACGCTGGTGCTGGGTGAAACCGTATCGGCGGCGGCGGCGCGGCCGCTGATGCGGGCACTGGCCTCCCAATTCGCGGTGATGGAGGATGGCGACGTGATGGCCGCCGAGCCGGCGGTGACGGAACTCGTGCTCTCCGCCCTGCTGGCCGAGGCGCGGCCGGAAGAGGACAACGCGACCCAGGTGCAGGCGGCGCATTTCGCCAGGGTGTGCGCGCAGATCGAGGCGCGGCTGCGCGAGCCCGAGCTGTCCGTCGCCGATATCGCCAAGGCGGAGGGACTGTCGGCGCGCTACATACAGCGCTTGTTCGAAGGGCAGGACCGCTCCTTCTCCGACTATGTGCGCCACCGCCGGCTGGAGCATTGCCGGCTCGACCTGGTCAATCCGCAACATGCCGACCGCTCGATCGCCGAGATCGGCTTTCGCTGGGGCTTCGCGGATCAGGCGCATTTCAGCCGGGTGTTCAGCGCCGCCTATGGCATTTCACCGCGCGACTACCGCAAATCCGCCGGGGCGACGGTCGAGACGCGCTGGACCCGTGGTCGCCCCATGCATTCCGGCGCGCGGCCCGTCCGTCCGGCTCCGGCGGCGGCCACCGGCGCCGAGGCCGCAGACCTGCCGGCGCCGGTGCGCCCGCGCGAGGCCGCCGAGCCTGGCCATCATCACCTGCCGGTGTCCCGCGAGACCGTGCATTGGGGCTATCTCTCGCGCAGCATTCCGCCGGCGCTGCGCGTGCGCTCCGGCGCGCAGGTGACCATCGAGACCCTGACGCAGCACGCTTATGACGATCATGAGCGGATGATCGCCGGCGATCCCGGCGCGGAAAGCGTGTTTCGCTGGACCGCCGACTACAAGGCCGTGGACCGCCGCGGCGCCGGGCCGGTGAATGCCTCGATTTTCGGGCGCGGCGCCGGCGAGGGTTTCGGCGTGCACATCTGCACCGGCCCCATCTTCGTCCACGGCGCCGAGCCCGGCGACGTGCTGGAAGTGGAGATTCTCGACCTGAAGCCGCGCCCCAGCGCCAATCCCGCCTATGCCGGCTATGCGTTCGGCTCCAACGCCGCGGCGGCGTGGGGCTTTCACCATGACAATGTTCTGGACGAGCCGCGCAAGCGCGAGGTCATCACCATCTACCGCACCGACGCCGCCGGCGAGAGCGGGTTTGCCGAGGCGGTCCATTCCTTCCGCTGGACGCCGCAGACCGACCCCTTCGGCGTCGTTCACGAAACCATCGACTACCCCGGCGTGCCGGTCGATCACCGCCGGATCGAGAAGCGCGTGGGCGTGCTCGCCGGCGCCCGCATCCCCGTCCGCCCGCATTTCGGCTTCATCGCCGTGGCGCCGCGCGAGAGCGACATGGTGGATTCGGTGCCGCCCGGCTATTTCGGCGGCAATATCGACAATTGGCGCGCCGGCAAGGGCGCGTCGGTCTATCTGCCGGTGGCGGTGCCGGGCGCGCTGCTGTCGATCGGCGACCCGCATCTGGCGCAGGGCGATGGCGAAATCAGCGGCACGGCTTTGGAATGCTCGCTCACCGGCGAGGTGCGCCTCGTGCTGCACAAGCGCGGCGAGACCCACAAATCCTTCCTCAACGGCCTCGGCGCGCCGCTGATCGAGACGCCGGATGCCTGGCTGCTGCACGGCTTCAGCTACACCAACTATCTGCGGGAGTTGGGCCGCAACGCCCAGTCCGAGGTGTTCAAGCGCTCCTCGCTCAGCCGCGCGCTGCGCAGCGCCTTCCGTGCCGCGCGCAAGTTCCTGATGGAACGCTACGGGCTCGACGAGGACGAGGCGATTTCGCTGATGTCGGTGGCGGTAGACTTTGGCGTGACCCAGGTGGCCGACGGAAACTGGGGCGTCCACGCCAAGATCAACAAGGCCATCTTTCCAGAGAGCCGCGCGGGTTCTCCGGAGACCAGGCTCGAAGAGCGCATCACCTGACCAGTCGTCATCTGCCGGATCGCGACTCCCGCCAGCCCTTCGGCCAGCCTAGTATGATGCCGACTGGAGATCGCATCATGGCAGACAGCAAGGAGCCGACGGCGACGGGCGACGATTACATTCGCTGGCTCGACCATATCTGGTCGCAACGGCTGCTCACCGCCCGCGAGCCGAAGCCGGAGCTTTCGATCGGCATCGTGCTGTGGCCAACCTTCCCGATGATGTCGCTGACCGGCATCCTTGAGCCGCTTCGTCACGCGGCGGATTTCGGCGACAATTCGCGACCGGTACACTGCCGCTGGTCGATCATGGGCGAGCGTGGCTATTCCGCCGTCGCCAGTTGCGGGGTCCGGATCAAGGCGGATGTGCCGTACATCAACCCGACGGACTTCGACTATGTGGTGGTGATCGGCGGATTGCTGCCGCATCTGCGCGACGGGCCGCCACGCCATCGCGATTACCTGAAGGCCGCGGCGGCGGCCGGCGTGCCGCTGATCGCCGCATGCACCGGCATCTTCGTGTTGGCGCAGGAGGGGCTGCTGGCGGACAGGCGCGTCGCCGTCCACCCCTTCCACCGCGAAGACTTCCGCGTCGCCTTCCCCGCGCTCAAGATCTCGACCCGCGATGATTTCGTCATCGACGGCGACCGGATTACCGTGCCCGGCGGCGTGTCGATCCTCAGCCTGATGACGCAGCTGATCAAGACCCATTGCGGGCCGGACCGCGCCGCCAAGACGGTGCATCAGCTCAGCCTCTCGGAGCAGCCTGATGCCAGCGAGTTCGAGAAGAGCCGGGCGTCGAGCTTCCGCCATTCCTCGGATTCCCGGGTGCAGCGGGCCGTGGTGCTGATCGAGAGCCGGATGGGTCAGGAGATCAACCCGGAGACCGTGGCGAATCATGTCGGGCTGAGTTCCCGGCAGTTCGCACGCCTGTTTCAGGAACATCTCGGCATGACGCCGAAGCGCTTCATCATCGAGACCCGGCTGCGCTACGCGAAATGGCTGGTCCAGAACAGCAACATGCCCATGACGGCCATCGCCTACCAGACCGGCTTTTCCGACTGCGCGCATTTCGCGACGTCGTTCAAGGCGAAATACGGCGCACCGCCCAGCAGCCTGCGTTGAACCGGGACCGAGGGCGCTATTGGCGCGTGAAGCCCCGGCTCGCTGCGATCAGGTCACGTGTGTAATCCGTCTTGACCGCGCCGGTCGCGAGCTCGGCGGAAGTGAGCGCCTCGACGACAATGCCGTGCCGCATCGTCACCAGACGCCGGCACATATGGGTCACGACACCCAGATCGTGACTGACCATGAGGAAGGTGAGGCTCCGTTCGCGTCGTACCTGCTCCAGCAGGTTCAGCACCTCCGCCTGCACCGAAGCGTCGAGCGCAGATGTCGGCTCGTCGAGCAGCAGGATCTCCGGCTCCAGGATCAGTGCCCGGGCAATGGCGATCCGCTGGCGTTGGCCTCCGGACATCTGATGAGGGTAGCGGAAGCGGAAGGACCGGCCGAGCCCGACCTCGTCCAGCGCCCGGCGGATACGGGCCTCGCCGCCGTCAAAGCCGTGAATGGCGAGAGGTTCGAGCAATTGCTGGTCGACCGTCTGGCGCGGGTGCAGCGAGCCATAGGGGTCCTGGAACACCATCTGCACCTTGCGGAAGAAGTCGCGGGGGCGCCGCTTGCCGCGTTGCGCCAGCCCGTCGATCGAGATGCTGCCGGAATGCATCGGCGCGAGACCGACGACGGCCCGCAGCAGCGTCGACTTCCCCGACCCCGATTCACCGACGAGACCGAAGGACTCGCCGCGGTCGACGGTGATGCTGACATCCCGAAGCGCGTGATAGCTGCCGAACTGCACATTGACGCTTTCGGCACTCAGAACCGTGGTCATGCGGCCCACTCCGGCTTGCGGTCGAGGATGGGGAGCGGGTGCCGGCTCTCGCCGATTTTCGGCACGCAGTCGAGCAGCCCGCGCGTGTAGGGATGGCGTGCCGACGACAGGTCACCGGAGGCGAGTTCCTCGACCACCCGGCCGGCATACATGACCAGCACGCGGTCGCAGAAGGAGGAGACAAGGCGCAGGTCGTGGCTGACGAAGATCAGCCCCATGCCGCGCTCGCGCACCAGCCGGTCGAGGATGGCCAGCACGTCGAGCTGCACGGTCACGTCGAGCGCCGAGGTGGGCTCGTCGGCGATCAGGAGTTCCGGCCCGCAGACCAGCATCATGGCGATCATCACCCGCTGCCCCATGCCGCCGGATACCTCGTGCGGATAAAGCCCGAAGACACGTTCGGGATCGCAGATCTGCACCGCTTCGAGCATGGCCAGTGCCTGGTTGCGCGCCTCGGCTCGGCCCACCGGCGAATGCGTGACCAGGGTCTCGACGACCTGCCGGCCGATCGTCATCACCGGGTTGAGGGAATATTTCGGGTCCTGCAGCACCATCGCGATGCGCCCGCCGCGCAGTGCCCGTCTCTCCCGCGGGCTCGCCTTCATGAGGTCGATGCCGGAAAATTCCAGCCGGTCGGCAAAGATGCGGGCATGGGGCGGGGTCAGCCCCATGATGGCGCGCCCGGTCTGGGACTTGCCCGAGCCGCTTTCGCCAACGATGCCGAGGCGCTCACGCCCGAGGGTGAAGCTGACGCCTCGCACTGCCCTGACGAGACCGGAGCGGCCTGGATATTCGACAGTGAGATTGTCGACCGTAAGAAGCGCGCTCATCGTCCGGCCTCCTTCGGATCAAGGGCGTCGCGCAGCCCGTCGCCGAGCAGGTTGAAGCCAAGGCTGACGACGAAGATCGCGATGCCGGGCATGGTGGCGACCCACCACTGGTCGAGGATGAAGCGCCGGCCGGAGGCGATCATCGCGCCCCATTCCGGCGTTGGCGGCTGTGCCCCGAGGCCGAGAAAGCCGAGTCCTGCCGCGGTGAGGATGATGCCGGACATATCGAGCGTCACACGCACGATCAGCGAGGACAGGCACATCGGCATGACGTGGCGCAGCACGACGCGCCAGCCGGAGGCGCCCATCAGCTGAACCGCGGCGATGTAGTCGGAATGGCGCATGCCGAGCGTCTCGGCGCGGGCCATGCGGGCATAGGGAGGCCAGGAGGTGATGGCGATGGCGATCACCGCATTGGCGATGCCTGGGCCCAATGCCGCGGCGAAGGCCAGCGCCAGCACCAGCTTGGGGAAGGCGAGGAAGATGTCGGTGACGCGCATCAGGGTCGCGTCCACCCAGCCGCCGGCATAGCCGGCGACCGTGCCGATCAGCAGCCCGAGCGGTGCGGCGATGATCGCGACCAGCGTCACCACGGTGAGCGTCAGCCGCGAGCCGTAGATCAGCCGCGCGAGGATGTCGCGACCCTGATCGTCGGTGCCGAGCAGATAGCCGCCCGCGCCTGGCGGCAGCAGCCGGGCATTGGCGAGGTCGCCCTCATAGGGCGAGTGGGGGGCGATAATGTTGGCGGCCGCGGCAACCAGCACCAAAGCGAGGATAATGGCGAGGCCGAGTACCGCGAGCGGGTTGGCGCGAAAGCGCAGCCAGGCGGCATAAGCGTGGCCGAGGCGTGCCTGCCGGCGCGAGGTGGGGGTCTCCGTGAGCAACCAGGCGCGCCAGCCCGGCACCCGTGATTCCGAAAGAGCGGTCATCGTGCGCGGGTCCTCGGATCGAGCGTCCGATAGAGCAGATCGGACAGGAGGTTGAGGGCGATGAAGACGGAGCCGATGACCAGCGTGCCGCCGAGCACGGCGTTCATGTCGGCATTCTGCAGCGAGTTGGTGATGTAGAGGCCGAGCCCCGGCCAGGAGAACACCGTCTCGGTGAGCACCGATCCTTCGAGCAGGCTCGCATAGGACAGCACCACGACGGTGACGAGCGGCACGGCGGCGTTGCGCAGCGCATGGCGCCAGATGATCCGTGTCTCCGACAGGCCCTTGGCCCGAGCCGCGACGACATATTCCTGGCCGAGCTCGTTGAGCATGAACGAGCGCGTCATGCGGCTGATATAGGCCAGCGAGAGATAGCCGAGCAGGCTCGCGGGCAGGACGAGGTGACGGAACACGTCCCACGCCACGTCCCACTGGCGCTGGATCAGGGCATCGAACAGCAGCAGCCCGGTGATCGGCGTGAAAGTGTACTCGTAGACGACGTCGATACGGCCGGGAAAGGCGATCCAGCGCAGCTTGGCGTAGAACAGGAGCAGGCCCAGCAGCGCCAGCCAGAAGATAGGTATCGAGTACCCGGCGAGGCCGATCAGGCGCACGGCCTGATCGGCGAGCGTGCCGCGCTTGACCGCCGCCAGCACGCCCAGCGGAATGCCGAGGACGACGCCGATGAAGGTGCCCGTGGTCGCGAGTTCGAGGGTCGCGGGGAAGACATACGCGATGTCGGTGAGCACCGGTCGGGTGGTCAGGACGGACGTGCCGAGGTCTCCGCTCAGCACCTGCTTGAGATAGACGAAGAACTGCTGCCACAGCGGCAGGTCGAGGCCCATCTCGTGCCGCATCCGCTCATAGGCGGCGGCGGAGGCGCGGTCACCCAGCGCCGCCAGCACGGGGTCGATCGGCACGACGCGGCCGATGAAGAAGGTGACGGCGAGGAGGCCCAGATAGGTGGTGCCGACCACCAGCAGGAAACGTGCGACGCCGTTGAGGCGGGTCAGGCCGAGGGCCCATCGCCTCCCGCGACTGTCCATGGTGATCATCGTCATCTGTTCCTCCCCGACAACGGCTCCCTTCCCGTCAGTTCTTCGCAACCGGCGCGAGGAAGTTGGAATCGAAGGAGGGGCCGAGCTTGAAGCCCTTCAACTTGGACGAGTGCCCGGCGACTTCGGTCTGCTGGTAGATGATGATGAAGGGGCCGTTGGTCATCACGTCCCTCTGCAGCTCGCCATACATCTTGGCGCGCGCGCCGGACTCCTTCTCCATGAGAGCGGCATCGGTCTTGGCGGTCATGGCGGGGATGTCCCACGCATTGCGCCAGGCGAGGGTCTTCGACTTGCCGGCGTCCGAATTGTCGGGGTTGGACGAGAAGGTCTGGGCATTGGAATGGGGATCCCAATAGTCCGAGCCCCACTGACCGATATAGATGTCGTGGTTGCGGGCGCGGTACTTGGTCAGGGTCTGCTTGCCGTCGCCGGGAATGATCTCGACCTTCACGCCGGCCTTGGCCGCGCTCTGCTGGAAGGCTTCGGCGATGCCGCTGACAGGCTGGGTGGAGCGCACGTCCATCGTAACCGTGAAGCCGTCCGGCAACCCGGCCTTCGCCAGCAGCGCCTTCGCCTTGCCAATGTCGAGCTTGTAGGGATTGTCATCGAGAGCGCCGAGCTGGCCACCGGGCAGGAAGCTCTGGTGCACCTCGCCGATCCCCTTGATGAGCGTCTTGCCGAGCGCCTCGTAGTCGACCAGGTATTTGAGAGCGTCGCGCACCTCGGGCTTGGCGAGCGTGGGATTCTTCTGGTTGAGGCTGATATAGTAGACGGTGCCCTTGGCAGAACTGTCGAGCGCGAGGTTCTTGTTCTTCGCGATTGCCTCCATGTCGCCGGGCTCAAGGTTGCGCGCGACATCGACGTCGCCCGCCTCAAGGGCCAGCCTCTGGGCGGCGCTTTCCTTCATGTGCCGGAATATGACCCGCGCGAGCTTGGCCTTGTCGCCGAAATACGTGTCGTTGCGATCGAGAATGACAATCTCGTTGGCCCTCCAGGTCCGCACCGCGAACGGGCCGGAGCCGGCATGGTTCAACTTCAGCCAGGCATTGCCGAAATCATTGTCGTACTTGTAGTCGGCCGACGGGGTGACTTCCTTGACGTGCTGGAGCACGAGCTTCTTATCGACCGCCGAGAGCGGGCTCGCGGCCATGACGTTGAGCACGAAGCTCGGTGCATAGGCCTTGTCGATGGTCAGCGCGAAGGTCGTCGCGTCGACGGCCCTGGCCTTTTCGGTCACATTGTCGCCGGTGATGCCGAGCTGGCCGATCAGGAAGGCCGGGCTCTTGTCGAGCTTCGCCATGCGCTCGAAGGCCCAGGCTATGTCCTCGGCGGTAAGCGGGTTGCCGGAAGCGAACGTCACGCCCGGTTTCAGCTTGAACGTAAAGGTGAGCCCGTCCGGCGACACGGTCCAGCTTTCCGCCAGATCGCCGACGACCCTGGTGGTGTCGTTGATGTCGAGCTTCACAAGCTGGCTGTAGCTGTTGCTGATGACTTCGGCAGCGGAGAGCTCGAAAGATTCCGCCGGATCGAGGCTGATGATGTCGTCGATGGCGAATGCCTCGACCAGCGTGTCCTGCGGCGTGGCCGCGTAGGCGGGAAGCGTGGCGGTGAGGATGCCCAGGCTAACGCCGGCGGCCAGCGTGAACATGCGTCTCGTCAAAAGCGTGGTCATCGTCGTGTTCCTGTTGTCTCTGGAGGTTTTGATGTTTCGGTCAGGGTTTAGGCGCGCTCACCGATTGAGCACATGATGGGTTGGCGGCCGGATCGTGGATTTCAGGATTTCGACATTCTCTTTGGTTTTTCGACACAGATGCGAATGAGGTCGCAGGCTGGATGATGTCGACGAGCCGGCTGGCGGAACCGAGACTGAGCGTCCAGCCGAGCGTGCCATGGCCGAGGTTCAGGTAGAGCCCGTTCAAGCTGCCCTGCCGAATGATCGGGCGCGAGGACGGCGCGCAGGGCCGCGCGCCCGACCACGGTTGCAGCCCCGCACCGTTGGCTTCTTGCTCGAAGGCGCCGCCGAACGCGGTGGTGGCGGCAGTGCGGAAAGTGTCGAAGCGCGCGCCGTCGAAGCGGAAATCCCGAGGGCCGATATCGGCGAGCCCGGCGGCGCGCACCTCGTCGCCGATGCGCGCGAACACGATCTTTCGCCGCACATCCGTAAGGGAGGTACGCATCGCCGCCGGTGTCGCCCGCGCCGTTATCGAATAGCCCTGCACGGGCCAGACACTGCCGAAGCCACGGTCGCGCCACGGCAGGAAATCGGGCGGCGAACCTGACGCGACCACGACGAGATCGCACTCCAGCGGTTCGCGGGACGCAAAGGCGAGCCCTCGAATGCTGCCGCCGCTGTCGAGGATGCTTTGCACCGGGTGCCCGAAGACGGTGCGCAGGCCATACGCCTCTTTCAGCCGCTCGATCAGCGCGGCGGCGAAGGCGTCGGGCCGTCCGGCGGCGTCGTCCGCGTTGTAGAGAACCCGGCCGATTTCGTCGGGGTACAGGTCGAGCGCCGGCTCGATGGCCGTGGCTTCGGAGCGGGTGAGTATGTCCTGCTGCAGGCCGAGCGACCGCTTGAGCGCCTGCACCGCCGCCGATTTCTCGCAGGCGGCGATGCTCGGATAGAGGATCATCTTGCCAGCGACCGTGTAGTCGAAGGGGAGATCGAACTCGTCGAGCAGATCCTTCAGCAGCAGGCTGGTCCGGGCCGCCATCTGGAGAAGATGCTGCGTATTGGCGAGGAAGCGACCCGGCAGGCAATTGCCAAGGAAGCGCAGGCCCCAGACGAGGAATTCCGGGTCTGTGTTCAGCCGCACGCGATAGGCGGGATCGCGGCCGAGCACGATGGCGGGCAGATGGCCGAGCATCGACGGGGTCGCGAGCGCATCGCCGTAAGCATAGCTTAGCTGGGCGCCGTTGGCCCGGCTGGCTCCCTGCGCCGGGCCGCTGTGGCGGTCGACCAGGGTGACGTCGTGCCCCGCCTTGCACAGGAGATAGGCCGAGGCCACGCCGACGATGCCGGCCCCGACGACGGCGATGCGCGCCATCTCAGCCTCCCTTCGCCACGGCGACGACGGACCGTCGCGTCGGCGCTGAGCCCGCTGCGTGCGCGGCATGCGCCCTGCACGCGTCGACGAAGGCGGCGAGGAGTTGCCGGTCGAGGGCGGTCAACCGATATTCCGGGTGCCACTGGACCCCAAGGCAGAAGCTATCTCCCGTGCCTTCGATCGCCTCGATGAAGCCGTCCAGCGAACGGGCGGTGACATGGAAATTGCCCGCGCCGACGAGAATGTGGCGATGCAGGCTGTTCACCCGGACCGTTGCGGTCTGCGACCATCCCGCGAGGAGACTGCCGGTCGCGAGGGTGACGTCGTGAGCCACCCGGTCGGGCACTTCCGCCGGCAGGTGCAGAGTGTCGTCACCGATCAGTTCCGGCACATCACGCTGGATCCGTCCGCCAAGATGCTCGCCGAGGAGTTGCATGCCGTGACAGATGCCGAGCAGCGGCATGCCGCGTTCGAGCGCCTGCTCCACCACTTCGTGTTCGAAGGCGATGCGCCGCGCCGGCACCTGCGCTCCCGCTCCCGAGCCGGTGACGACGATCCCCGCGGCCCGGTCGAGAGCCTCCGGCAGATGGCGCAGGTCGAGCGGAACCACCAGTGGAAGCCCACCGGCTTCCGAGATCGCGTCGGCATAGTTGGCGCGCAGCACATATTCGCGCTCGGTCGCTCCTCGCTCGGTAACGGCAAGATCGGGGGTCAGGAGAATGAGCGGCCGTTCACCGGCGGCGGCGCCTGCATGCGGGGCGGGGGCTTCGATGGTCATCGTCAGGCCTTCATGGTCTTCGCCTCGCAGCCGAGGCAGGCAGGAGATCGACGGCCGGCGTCGCCCTTGGTGTCGGATGGTCCGCACTTCCGCCGAGACGGCGCACGTCACCGTTGCGGGCGCGCGGGGCGGCCGGCCTGTCGTTCGATGTGTCTGGTTAGTGTCCCGGCGCCGGTGCCGCGTCAGAGCAGCAGGCGGCCGCGGACCGCCTCGTCCAGCGGCCAGATCGGCCGCTGGACCTTTCGCCAGGGGTAACAGGCGTAATCAGACGACAGCAGGCCGTCGCCGGTCGCGTAGATCACCTGCTCGGAGATCGGCGCGAAGGACGCGAAGAAATGCTGGTTAGACTTCGCCACCAGCAGGCGCTCCCTTAACGGGTCGATGCCGAGATTGGCGAACAGGTCGTGCCCCATCGCCTGACAGCGCTTCGAGACCAGCACAGCGCCGACCCCCTCTGCCGTTCGTACCCCAACGGCATCTCCCATCTCGACCGGCGATCCGGCAAAGCTCTGCATGGCATCGGCGACGCAGGTGAGAACCTCGACGTCGGCATCGATCGGCTGCCCGGAGGCCCAGCACACCTTGCCTCCAAAGCGCAGGCGGATTTTCCCGCCCACGCCGGCATCGAAGGCGAGGCGCACGGCGCCAGGATCCCAGATCGGCCCGACGGACGCGCCGGATACGCCGCGTTCGATCAGCAGGCGAAGGAAGGTGGTGTTGTCGGAGGGCGCGCCGCCCCCGGCATTGTCCGAGGTATCGGCAATGGTGACCGGTCGATGGGAGACCCGTGCCAGCGCGGCGTCGATGGCCGCCGCAGGTTGAAGGAAAGCCGGCGCGGATATCTCTTTGATCGCAGCCACCGCCTCGCCGAGTTCGCGAGCTATCCGGTCGCCGACCTCTTTGGCGTCGTCGGTGATCACCAGGACGCGAGCGCCACTCTCGGGCACGTCCCCCTGCGGGAAGCCGTGGCCGATGGAGACCGAGAGGATTCCATCCCGTCCTTCCAGTTCCATCGCCCGGTCGACGATGCCGCGCATCGGCGGGGCGCTGGTCGGAAACGACGCGATCAGGCGGCAGTCCCACAGTGACGTCACCGGCCGGATCTCGCCGCGAACCGTCGCCAGCACCAGATCCAGCAGTTCCTCGGCGCGCTCGACGAAATCGGTGTGCGGATACTCCTTGAACAGCACGATGATGTCGCTGGCCCGACATTTACGGGCGGTCAGATGACAGTGCGGATCGAGGAGCACGCCGATGACCGCATCCGACCCGGCGATCTCCCGCACGCCATCGAGCAAGTCGCCTTCGCAGTCATCATAGCCATCGGCAACCATCGCGCCATGCAGCATCAGAACCACGCCATCGACCGGCAGCGCAGCTTCGAGCTGGCTCAGGATCTCGTCGCGCATGCACTCATAGGCGCTGCGGGTGGCAATGCCATTGGGCATCGCCCAGAAGCACGAGCCTGGAATAAAATCGTAGCCCTCACTCTCTGCGCGTTCTCGCGCGACCCAGAATGCCGCGGTCGACATACGTGGCTCGGGCGGGTGTTCGCCGGGCCGGAAAGTCTGATCGTCGAGAAAACTCTGGTAGCTTGTCGTCAGCGGTGAGAATGTATTTACTTCGAGAGATAATCCCGCCGAGAAAATGCGCATTCTAGGCCACCCAACGATAGATAAACGGATTATTGACGAGAATTTATTCGATATATTCACGCATGACGTAAGCCATGCGAAAATTACACTTCATTACAACGTCAATATCGCGTCTTGTTTTCTAGATCTAATTGACACGCGCATGGTGCGTTGATGCCGACGGAGGCGCTTTTGTTTTTAGGACGTTTCTTTTTGTTTTTGGCCTGAATCTCCGATCGCCTCGAATTTCGCGGAGTGCCAGGGGCACTGCCAGCCTCGCCGCCTACTGGCCGCCATCGCGATCCGAACATCACCACGGCGAAGCGCACGTCGGAACGACGTATAAGCGCGCCCACCCTCGAAAAAATCTCGGGAGCGACGAGCCCATCCCAGTCTGTCCCGGCAACATTACAGCCATCGCGACCCGCTCAACTATCATCCTCCGATCGATTGCTGATGGAGACACCAATGCGCAAGCCACGGGACTTCGACGCGGACCTGAAGGCATTTGAGGACAAGGGACGAGAGCTCAAGACCCGCAAAGTTCAGCAGCTTGGCGATCTGGTGATCGCCACCGGCGCCGACGCGCTACTCTGGGTGGCCGGGGAAGCTTAGGAGCGATGAGAGCGAGCGAGGCGCTGGCGTTTTGGGCCTGAAAGGGAAGGCAGGCGTTCGAAACCGAACGCGGCAGACGAGAGACACCCGCTGCGCACCAGGCTCCATGTAGCGAAATTGTGGGTAGGGCAGCGGAGATAAAGCCCGCTTCCGAGAATGCTACACGTCAACCCCAGCTGTGAATTTCGAGCACGAACCACTATATAATTTTCTACTTGGTCAGGAGGATAAAGTGACCGCAATCAATCTGTGGGACGCCAAAGCCCAGTGGTCCATCGGTCGGCGTGCCGACGCAGTTGCTGGCATCAGCCAGGATATCTCTTCCCCTAACCTTGGCTGAGGCGTCGAGGGTCGACGCTGCGCCCGTCACGAGTCGGAATGCTGGTCGCGCCCATGTCCACCGTCTATGCGCACTCGGTTATAGGTCGCCCGCGCGACGAGTGGGAGACTCTCGTCGACCACGGCGCTGCGGTCGGCCAGTTGGCCGGCGAGTTGGCCGAACCCCTCGGCTGGGCGGAGGTCCTGCGCCTCGCCGGGCTATTGCATGACATCGGCAAGGTGTCGCCGGAGTTCCAGGCGTACATTGCCGGACAGCGTCCCTCGGGCGGCGACCATTCCTCCGCCGGGGCGCGCATCGCGCTCGACCGCTATGGCACCGGGTCTGGCCGGGCGCTCGGCACGGTCCTCGCCGCCATCATAGCCGCCCATCATGCGGGCCTCGCCGATGGCGGTGATCTAAGCCGTCGTATGGAAGCGGCTCATCGGCTGGTCCCTGCGGACTGGCAACACCATGCCGCGCCTCTGCCGGAAGTGGCAGAGCTGAAACCGCGCGTGCCGCTACCTACGGGAGGGCCGAAGGGTTTCGCCCTAAGCTTCCTGCTGCGGATGCTGTTTTCCTGCCTCGTTGACGCCGATTTCATCGCGACGGAGCGCTTCTATTCGAAAGCGACCGGCGCAACAGTCGAGCGGGGCAACCACACCGATCTCGCCACGTTGCGCGACCGGCTCGCCGCCTTCATGGCGGAAAAACGCATCGCAGCCCCAGCTACGCCGCTCAACGCGCTGCGCGCCGGCATTCTCGACCATGCCATGGCCAAGGCGGCACTGGCGCCGGGCCTGTTCAGCCTCACCGTGCCGACCGGCGGCGGCAAGACGCTGACCTCGCTTTCCTTCGCGCTGGAGCACGCGGCCCGGCACGGGCTGCGCCGGGTCATCTACGTCATTCCCTATACCTCGATCATCGAGCAGACGGCCGACGTCTTCCGGCAGGCGCTTGGTGGGAACGACGACATTCTCGAACATCACGCCAGCTTCGACTGGGAGAAGGCACGCAGAGAACGGCCGGCTGACGACGAGGCCCCCAGCGCGGTCGCCAAGCTCCAACGGGCGGCGGAGAACTGGGACGTGCCGATCATCGTCACCACGGCGGTGCAGTTCTTCGAAAGCCTGTTCGCCAATCGCACCTCGCGTTGCCGAAAGCTGCACAACATCGCCGGCAGCGTAGTGGTGCTGGACGAGGTGCAGATGCTGCCCCTGCCCTTGCTGCTGCCGAGCCTGGCGGCGATCGATCAGCTGGCGCGCAACTACCGCGCGAGCGTGGTGCTGTGCACGGCGACCCAGCCGGCGCTGCGCCAGGTCGATGGCGCCCTGCTCGACAAGGCCCGCAGGCCCATCGGGCTCGACCTGCCCCCGGAGCGCGAAATGGCGCCCGATCCGGCCGCCCTCTATGCGGCGCTGAAGCGCGTGGCCGTGGAACGGTTCGAGACCCCGATCGCCGATGACGTCATCGCCGCGCGCTTCGCCGAGCAGCCGCAGATGCTGTGCATCGTCAACACAAGGCGGCACGCGCGGGTGCTGTTCGACTCCATCCGCTCGCTGCCGGGCGCCGTGCATCTCTCCACGCAGATGTGCGCCCGCCATCGACGGTTGGTGCTGGCCGATCTGCGGGCGAAGCTGGAGGCTCGCGAGCCGGTGCGGCTGGTGGCGACCTCGCTGATCGAGGCGGGTGTCGATATCAGCTTTCCCGAGGTCTGGCGCGCCGCAACGGGGATTGATGCCATCGCGCAGGCCGCCGGGCGCTGCAACCGCGAGGGTGAGTTGCGCGATGCCGAGGACCGGCCCCGGCTCGGGCGCGTCGTGGTGTTCAAACCGGCGGCAGGCCATCTGCAACATGACATAAAGCTGCGCTGGCAGGCGGCGCAGCCGGTGCTGAACAAGCACGCGGACCCGCTCGGCCTCGACGCGGTGAAGCACTATTTTGCCGAGCTGTACTGGCAGAAGGGCGACGCGGCCGAGGTGTTCGATGCCGCGAAGGTGGGAGCCTATCGCGGCATTCTTCCCGCCATCGCCGACTCGGCCAGCAGTTTGGACTTTCCCTTCCGTTCCATCGCCGAAGCGTTCCGCATGATCGATGAAGTGATGGAGCCGGTGGTGGTGCCGTGGAAGGTCGACGCTGACGATAAGGACGCGGAGAACCTGCTGGCGAGCATCGCGGCGCAGGAACTGCCGCGCACCGCCGACCTGCGGCGCCTGCAGCAATATGTGGTGCCGATCCCGAAGACGGCGCGGGACGAGTGGCTGCTGCGCGGCGTGCTGCGCCCGGTTCATCCCGGGCTCGGCGACGCGATGCTGACATTCACCGATCTCGCCCTCTACCTGCCAGAGACGGGCGTCGATCTGGCGAATCTCACCTATCGGGATGCGGTGTGCAACGTGTTTGACTAAGTCGTCATTGACGGGCGTATAAGCGCGTTTACTTCATTGCAGCGCGGAGTGTGCCGCGCGCTGATATTAACCTCCGTTGATAATGAAACTGAATCGGCTTCGGATTACGAACCGGGGAGATTCGCATGCAACGGCAACGCATCGCCATTCTCGTCCAGCCCGACGGCTCCATCGAGGTTAAGATCGAGCCCATATAGTCCGTCACGCCTCAGGCGTGACATGGATTGAAACATTGCTGCGCGTTGTGATGCCGCAAGCCCCCGGTTCAAACCGGGGGCACCTCCTTAGATGCGATTGATTGCGGTAAATAAATACGCTCGTATGGGTTGTCGGCGGAGGTGTGATTCGCATGTCCTACGGTGTCAGGCTTCACGTCTGGGGTGAGCGGGCGTGTTTCACCCGGCCGGAAATGAAGGTCGAGCGCGTCTCCTATGACGTAATGACCCCTTCGGCGGCGCGCGGCATTCTGGAAGCGATCCATTGGAAGCCGGCGATCCGCTGGGTCGTCGACCGCATTCATGTGCTGAAGCCCATCCGGTTTCAGTCTTTCAGGCGCAACGAGGTCGGCGCCAAGGCCAGCGCAGCCACTGCGGGCACGGCGATGCGCGCCGGCAGCACGGCGGGTCTCGGCCTCGTGGTCGAGGACAATCGCCAGCAGCGCGCGACGATGTTCCTGAACGATGTCGCCTATGTCATCGAGGCGCATTTCGAGCTGACGGCGAAAGCGGGTCCGGAAGACAGCGAGGCCAAGCATCTCAGCATGTTCAACCGCCGGGCGGCGGCCGGGCAGTGCTTTCACCGCCCCTGCCTCGGTACCCGCGAATGCGTGGCTGACTTCGCCCTGATCGAGCCCGGCGCGCCGCTCCCCGAGAGCCGGCTGCCGGAGAACCAACGCAACCGCGATCTCGGCTGGATGCTTCACGATATCGACTTCACTGAGGACAACACCTCGCGCTTCTTTCTGGCGCGGCTGACCGACGGCGTGCTGGACGTCAACGCCTGCCTCGCTGGGGGGACGGTGGCGTGACCGTCCTCCAGGCGCTCGACCGCTATTATGAGCGGATGGCCGCACGGGGCGATGTCACACCTCCCGGATGGTCTATGGAACCTGTAGGCGTGATAGTTGTCCTCAGCAAAGACGGCAGCATCGCGCGCGTCTTCGAGCGGCTGGACGAAAAGGGCAAGCGCGGCTTGCCGGCCCGCGTTCCCAAATGGTTCGGCCGCTCCGGCCAGGGGTCTACGCCGTTCCTGTTCTGGGACAACACGGCCTATGCCCTCGGTGTCAGTAATAAAGAGCCCGGAAAAACCAGCCGAGATCATGAGGCCTTCAAGACGCTCCATCGACGTATGCTCGGCGACCAGACCGACCCAGCCCTAGTGGCGCTACGCCTCTTCTTGGAGAAGTGGACACCGGAGCAGTTTACCGCGCCGCACTTCCACGAAAAAATGACCGCTTTCAATGTTGCCTTTCAGTTCGACGGCTCGGAACGCGAGTTTATCCACGAGCGGGCCGCCGCCATCGCCGTTTGCGACCAGCTGCGGACGGAGGTGGCTGCCAGTGTCAAAGCCTTCTGTCTTGTTCGAGGGCAGCGACTCCCGGTCGTACGGCTCCATCCGAAGATCAAGGGCGTCGACAATACCGCCTCGGCCGAGGTTCCGCTGGTGTCGTTCAACGAGCCCTCCTTCACCTCCTACGGAAAGGAACAGGGCTATAACGCGCCAACCTCCGAGGAGGCAGCAGGCCGATACACCGCCGCTCTGACGGCACTGCTGGACCGGGACACCAGCCGCAACCGCCTGTCGCGTGGCATTGGCGACGCCACGGTGGTGTTCTGGGCCGACACATCCGCCGTGGCTGACGAGGCGGCGGCGCAGGCGGCGGAGGACTGGTTCGCGGCGCTGGTCGAACCGCCGAGCGATGCCGACGCCGCGCGAAAAGTCCGTGAGCAGCTCGAACTCGTCATGGAGGGACGGGGCGTCGAAACGCTCGACTCCCGACTGCACCCGCAGACCCGCTTCCATGTGCTCGGCCTCGCGCCCAACGCCGCCCGGCTGTCGGTGCGCTACTGGTTGAGCGACGATTTCGGCATCTTCGTGCAGCGCCTGGCCGCGCATTATCTGGACCTCGCCATCGAGCCGAAGCCGTGGGGCGAGCGGCCGCCCTCCATCTCCTGGCTGCTGCTCAAGACCACGGCCATGCTGGAGAAATACGACAACATCCCGCCGCTGCTGGCCGGTGAGGTCGCGCGCGCTGTGCTGGAGGGCACCCGCTATCCGCGCTCGCTGCTGGCGGCGGCGATCATGCGGCTGCGCGCGGGCGACGATCCCGCCAGCGGCTGGCACGCAGCCGTCATCAAGGCCGTCCTCGCGCGTGAGGATCGCTTGAGGAAGATCGACAAGGACGCGCCTGAAAGCCCCGAACGCGCCAAGGAGGAACTGCCCGTGAGTCTCCACAGGGAGAATGCCGATCCCGCCTATCAGCTTGGCCGCCTGTTCGCTGCCTATGAGACGGCGCAGCGTATGGCGCTCGGCAAGGTGAACGCCACCATTCGTGACCGCTATTTCGGCGCCGCCTCGGCAACGCCGGCTAGCGTCTTCCCGATCCTCATGCGCGGCGTGCAGAACCATCTCGGCAAGCTGAGGAAGAGCGGCAAGGGCATCTGGCTGGAGCGCGAGATCGAGGAGATCACTAACCGCCTCGACGACCACCTGCCGCGCTCTCTCCCTCTCGAGGCCCAGGGGCGCTTCGTCATCGGCTATTACCACCAGCGCAAGGGACAGTTCGCCACCCGTGAGGCCGAAGCCGAACTCGCCAGCACCGACGCAGAGGACCATGACAATGACGAGTGAGTCGCACGCCCTCACGCGCCGCCACGAATTCGTGCTGTATTTTGACGTGGTCAACGGCAACCCGAATGGCGACCCCGATGCCGGCAACATGCCGCGCCTTGATCCGGAAACCAATCAGGGGCTGGTCTCCGACGTCGCTCTGAAGCGCAAGATCCGCAATTACGTGGCGCTGGCCCGGCCCGACACTCCGGGCCACGAGATCTACATGCGCGACGGGGCAACGCTCAACAACGAGCACAAGCGCGCCTGGGCCGCCGTGCTGCCGGATGTGACCAAGGCCGAGGACCTCAAGAAGGCTCCTAAGGACGAGGCCAAGTCCCGCGAGCTGACCGCCTGGATGTGTGCCAACTTCTGGGACATCCGCAGCTTCGGCGCGGTGATGACCACCGGCGTCAATGCCGGGCAGGTGCGCGGCCCGGTGCAGATCAACTTCGCCCGCTCAGTTGAGCCGATCCTGCCGCTGGAAATTTCCATCACCCGCCTCGCCGCGACCACGGAAGCCGACGCCGACGCCAAGGGCGGGCGCACCATGGGCCGCAAACACATCGTGCCTTACGGGCTCTACCGTGCGCATGGCTATGTCTCCGCCCCGCTCGCCTCGCACCCGACCAAGGGCACCGGCTTCTCCGAGGCCGATCTCGACCTGCTGTTCGAGGCGCTCGCCAACATGTTCCAGCATGATCGCTCCGCCGCCCGCGGGGAGATGGCGACGCGCAAGCTCGTCATCTTCCGCCACGCCTCGGCGCTGGGCAACGCAAAGGCCAATGAGCTGTTCGACCGCGTGAAGACCTGGCGGCTGTTCCGGGACGAGAAGCACAATCCCGGCGTCGAGAAGCTCGACAACGCCCCGCCGGCCCGTAGCTTCGAGGATTATGCCATCACCATCGACCGCGAGGGCCTGCCCGACGGCATCGAGATCATCGAGAGGTAGGAGGCAGCCGATGACCGCCTCCCCCATCGACCGCGCGACGGAGGAGGCGCTGATCCCACTCTCGGCACTGCAGCACTATCTGTTCTGCCCGCGTCAATGCGCGCTCATTCATGTCGAGCAGCTCTGGGCCGAGGATATCGCCACGGCCGAAGGGCGGCTGCTGCATGAGAAGGCGGATTCCGGCCGGCCCGAAACCCGCCCGGGCGTGCGCGTGGCGCGCGGCGTGGCGTTGCGCTCGGTGGCGCTCGGCGTCACCGGCAAGGCCGATGTGGTGGAATTCCACGGCGCGCGGCGCGGGGAGGCCGGCGTGCCGTTCCCCGTCGAATACAAGCGCGGCAAGCCGAAGGCGCACCGCGCCGACGAGGTGCAACTCTGCGCCCAGGCATCACCGTGTCGCATCTCGATCCCAACGGACGTTTCCTCGCCGGTGTCGAGGGTCCCCGCACCGGCAACGTACTGCTCCGCCGCGCGCAGTTCCGCGCCGCGGACGATGCCGCGCGCGGGGTGCCCATCGTGCGCGGCATCGTCGCCGCAAAAGCCGCGAACCAGCGCACCGTCATCCGCCGGGCGTTGCGCGACCATGGTGCGACCCTGCTCGCCGAGGGCCGCGAGGCGCTGGAAGCCGCTGAGCGACGCCTCACCGATGTGGCGCGCCGTATCCTTAGCGCGCCGAGCGTCGAGCTGCTGCGCGGATTGGAGGGCGAGGCGGCGCAGGTCTATTTCGGCGGCTTCAACCATCTGCTGCGCTCCGGCGATCCCGCCTTCGTCTTCGGCGGGCGCTCGCGCCGCCCGCCGCTCGACCGGGTGAACGCGCTGCTGTCGTTCTTCTACGCACTGCTCGGTCATGACTGCCGGTCCGCTCTGGAGGCGCATGGCCTCGACCCCCAGGTCGGTTTCCTCCATGCCGACCGGCCCGGCCGCGCCAGCCTCGCGCCGGACCTGATGGAGGAACTGCGCCCCGTCCTCGCGGACCGGCTTGCGCTCAGTCTCATCAATCGCCGGCAGCTCGCACCGGGTGATTTCACCGTCGAGGAGGCGGGTGGCGTGCGGCTGACCGACGCGGCGCGCAAGCAGATTCTCGTCGCCTGGCAGGAGCGCAAGCGCGATGAACTCACCCACCCCTTTCTCGGCGAGACGCTGCCGCTGGGCCTTGTGGCCCATGCCCAGGCGCAGCTTCTGGCCCGCCATCTGCGCGGCGATCTTGACGGCTATCCCGGCTTCATCTGGAAATAATTCATGCTGATGCTGGTCGCCTATGATGTGCGAACCGAGACGGCGGCTGGCCGCCGCCGGCTCCGCCGCGTCGCGCGGGCCTGCCTCGACTATGGCTAGCGCGTGCAGAATTCGGTGTTCGAATGCGAGGTCGACCCATCGCAATGGGTGACACTGCGGGCACGGCTCATCGCCGAGATCGACGAGGTGACCGACAGCCTCCGCTTCTATCGGCTCGGTGCGGACGGCAAACGCCGGGTCGAGCATGTCGGGGCAAAACCAATCCTCGATCTCGACGGGCCGCTGCTGTTCTGAGCCTCGCGCGAACCACAAGCGCACATGCCGGTCCGGGCCGGTTCGCGCAGCCCGCAACCCGTTGCGGCCGCTCGCCACGCCTCGCCCCGAGCGCCTCAACCGCCCGCCGACCTCCCCCGAGGCATCGAGGATCGCGCAAGAGGCGGCTTTCTCCCTTCGCCGCCAGCATGTTAGTGAGGAAGCCGTCGCCCCCCCCACACGGGGGCGTGGATCGAAACAGGACATCCGCACCGCGAAGGGCGAAATCGAAGAGTCGCCCCCCCACACGGGGGCGTGGATCGAAACAAGGAAGCCCTGCGCGTCGCTGCCGGGGTGGATGGTCGCCCCCCCAAACGGGGGCGTGGATCGAAACCAGTTGACCCCGGCCGGCTTGCAGGTCCCGCTCACGTCGCCCCCCACACGGGGGCGTGGATCGAAACGCGATCGGTAGCGGGTTGGCGACGCAGGACCCGGCGTCGCCCCCCACACGGGGGCGTGGATCGAAACATGGAGGAGGCATTCACAGGCGCCGCAGGCCACCGTCGCCCCCCACACGGGGGCGTGGATCGAAACATTTGGAACAATAAGTACGCCAGAGCGATGGACGGTCGCCCCCCACACGGGGGCGTGGATCGAAACATCGTGGTTGGCCTTGATCTCGGCGTAGGTCGCGTCGCCCCCACACGGGGGCGTGGATCGAAACATCAAGCTCTCAGTGCGGCCATGTACATTGGAACGTCGCCCCCACACGGGGGCGTGGATCGAAACACCCACCAGCTATCGGCCGTGCAATTACCGGCACGTCGCTCCCACACGGGGGCGTGGATCGAAACGCGCGCAGCTTGCCGGACGCCACCGCGGCGCCGGCCGGTCGCCCCCCACACGGGGGCGTGGATTCAACCAGTGAGCACGTCTTCATCGAATCGAACGCGTCATCGCCCCGCAACGGCGTTCGAGCGGCCGCCTCCACTTCCTGCGCCGGCATCGCGGAGGCTGCTTCAAGAACTGAGGGTGGCTTCCCTTCGCGGCTACAACTGCGCCAGTCGTGCAACATCCCTGCGGCTTCGCCGCAGTTCGGGCCACGGGAAATGCCGCCCCTCGGCGCCGACGGGGATCAGCACGTCGAGTTTCGCAGACAGACCGAACAGAGAGGCGGCGTCCGTTGCAAAGAGCCACGAAATCAGTCGCTCCTCATAGTCGGAAGCCTCCGCCTCTTCCTGCCGAGTGACGGAGTAGCCAATGGCGCGATCCGCGTCGTCCCAACGCTGCTGATGCGCACGAAGAGCGGCAGTGACTTCGGCGCGTCGAGCGCAGAGTGACGGCAGATCGTCGGCAAGCTCATCGAACTGCCGCAGCGAGCTGATCCGCACCGGAGAGAGCAGCTCAGCCCCAGTCAGAAGCACATGCGGAAACCCGACCTTCCTGGCGAGTTCGGATTCCAGACGCCGCTGCTTCCGGCACAGAGCGAGCGTGCGCCAATGCACGGCTCGCCACGCTTTCCGCGCAAGGATAGTCGCTTCCGTCGCGCTATCGTCACGCGGCTCGGCCGCAGCCGAACTGTTGAAGGAAGTGCCACCAATCGTGAGCAGGGCGGCAGACATAATGTCCCTTCGGGATGGTCGGGACAGACTGGTGCTAATCTCAGAATCAGCCATGATCCGAGCTCCACACAGCTTGGGTTGTGGTTCGGCTGTGTGGGATGTCCTGAGTTTGCTGGCGCGCCGACCAGAGTGAAACTACGAACACCTATGTTGTTGAAGTTGCGGTGGTTTAGAAATGCCGAGGAATGGGCTTAAGCGACGTTTCGAAGTTAGGGTGCGACGGCCTGCACGGCATCAAACATATCCGCGCGGAACGTGCGTATCATCCGGGCGCTGAACAGCCTCCGTCTCGTGCTTAAAAACAGATGCCAAACCCGCGCCTTCAGCCGCCATGCAATCCCCCGAGCGTTTCAATTTATTCTCCTGTCGGTAGCGTAACGCTCACCGCGCGGCTTAGGTAGCCGGAGATTGTCGGCGGAATGCGAGACAGGGCGTCGCGACGATATCGAAAGTCGAGGTTCGGCCTATCGTCGCCTGTCGGGAAAGGGAATCAACTCCCCAACAGCTGAGGCATCGCGGGGCGAGACTTCGGCGCGCGATTTGAGCGAGACGACTTCCGCAGGCTCCCGCTCGAACCAGCCGCTTGGCAGTCCACACAGACTCTCGACGTCGGCCGCCGAAATCGTAAACTCCGTCGCAAGCAGGTCGGCTTTACCGCGCACACCGTTCTCGACGATCAGGTTGAGGCTGTCCCGCAGCGCCTTCGGCGCCACGATCGGCCAATGCTGATCCAGCGGCTCACCTTTCGACCAGCCTTTGGCGGAGTAAAGCTTGTAGAGTTGCCGGGCATATTCCTCGGGGACGATCTCCAGGTCACCGAGGCGCTTGATCTGAGCCTTGATCGAGACGCGCCACCGCTCCTTGAGGCTGGTGAACATCGCCAGCGAAGGATGTTTGACTTCGTACGGATAGGTCGTCGAAGGCATGAGAAGTGCGCTTGCCAAGCGAAAGGCCTGCCGTTCGATCATCCGCAGATTGTCCTGGAACTCCTCCTCCGGCACCTGCTGGTGCAATACCGCGTGAGCAAGTTCGTGCGCGGCGTCCATCTGGCGGCGGGGAAAGGACATCTTGTCGGTCGCCAGAAGCACATGCGGGCGCCCATCTACGGGAGACCAACTGCAAAGCCCGTCCAGCTTCGTCGTTCCCATCGAGATCGTCGCCACCACGATGCCGATCCGCTCCATGAGCGCAACGACATCGCCGGCGGGGCCTTCGCCCATATTCCAGTGCCGGCGCAGGCGTAACGCGATGGCCTCAATGTCCTCGTCCCGTAGTTCGCCGTATGTCGCGCCATCCAGAACGTCGGGAATATCGATCTCGGGCAGATCGACGTAATGCCCGAGCACGAAGCTGACTTCCTGAAGCCAATGCATCTGCGCCTTCTGGTAGGCGAGATCGCGCACGAGCGTGCTGGCCAACGAGCGCAGGAATGTCGGACGTTCACTCTGATAGGAGGGGCGTAGGAAAAATTCCGGTCGGACGCCCAGCTCACCGGCTAGTCGCACGAGCGTGGAATAATCAGGACTCTGGCCGGCTTCCTGATCTTCCCACCGCGACACCGAGGTAGGGCTGACGCCGAGGCGCTTGGCGAGCGCGGATTTCGTCGCAATCCGACGCGCGTCACGAGCTTCGCTCAAACGGGCGGGTATAAACCCCGGTGTGCCAGTACGCATATTTCGAATCCCATCGGCTCCGTACCCGATGGATACGGAGCAACCACACCTTCTGAAACCGAGTTCCGGCTAACCGGCGGTTCCGTCTTCGGTATCGGTATCGGGCTGCGCTTCGGGCGGAACGAACAGCTTGCGGGTTCGACGTAGCTTCACGACCTTGCCGCCGTCATCCGGGCCAGCAGGTCCATCAGGGACAACCGGATCGGCCGCATAACCGCCAAGGAACTTCTCCAGCGACTCGTAGAAGATGAAGTCCTTATAATTCGACCCGATCACGCCGATCGCAATCTCTTCGATCATCCCGGTGCGTGCGCGATCCCTGGCAGTTAAGAACAGCGCGAAGATGTCTGTCGGACGAGGGCTTTTCTCGTCCGCGAGAAGGCTGGGCTGGAGATGGACGTTGAGCGTCACACCCGCTGCTCGCGACATGTTCTTGGCGGGGATTTTCCGCCGCTCAGGCATGGCGGCGAAACCGAGAATCACGCCCAGTTCGGGACCAGCGAATCGTGCGAAGGGCTGGAACACCTTCAGGTCGGTGCCGAGCATCACGCCATCGACAAGCAGGTGCCCGCCGTGAAGCTGAACGACCTCTTCGTAGCCTTCCTCCTGAAGGCGGAAGCGAATTTGGCCTTCCGCTTCCCGGCTGCGCTTCGGGTTCAGCGGCAACTCTTTACGCACAACCTCGTGCGCCTTCAGCGCTTCAGCCCGCAACCGATCTTCCAAATCCAGCAGGAGGTGCTTGGGAAGGGCATCAAGGATGGCACGGCGGATGTCGATCATTGTTCGCCTCTTATCGCGTTGATGGATTTAGTATCGAAAATTTCGCGTTTTGCAATATGTAAATGGATATCGTCGCGCATGTGCCGGGCCAAAGCGCCGCAGTGACAGGGATGGTCTTGCACCCCTCGCCATCGGTCACGCTCGGCCCCCGGGCTCGCCGCGCGACTGTCAGCCGTGCCTCCACGTGCCATGTTCGCGCACCGGCACAGCAACAGTCTCGACCAGTTCAACGATGTGATGGGCGCGAGGCGCGGCGCACGCGATCTCATCGAGCTCGGCAAGGACGGACGACGCGAGGATCGCTTCACCACCCGCTCGATGATCGAGGCCGAACGGCGTCTGCATCGTGCAGCCGAGATGATGGCGGGCCATTGGCGGACTGTGAACGACCAAGAAGAGAGCTATGTGTGATGTCCGTCCGCGGTGGCGGCCTCTATGGCGTCTGTGCAATGGGGCATGAGATCCATGTCCACCCGAACACGAGCTATCTTCCGGCGCTGAAACTTCGGAAGCAGCGCCTTCCATCGTTCACAACGTCGCTGCTCAAGCTTCGCGTACCGTCCCGGCGAGGCTAAGGAGTGTACCTTTCGGCTTTCGGTCGTAGGTAGAGCGGCCTTCTAACATCTGAACAAAAGCGTCATTTCGATTGCTTGCCCTATCCACAAGTCTATCGAACGCAATCACCTCAAGCATTAGGTTCAGTGCCGAATAATATCTATAGGCCATCTGCCCGCCATAATTGGTGATAGTGAAATCTTCCATCTCCAAGTATGTCTTCAGGCTATCGTTCCAATCCGCCAAAACATAGCCGCGGACCATCATGTCCTGAGGGATGTTTATCTCCCGCCCGCCAGAGCGTGCTAATTTTTCCCTTTTTGCGGATGTCCGAAATCTGCTTTTTTAACTGGTCAACTGGATCATTCGTGTGGCTATCGCTATCGGCAGCGTGAACCGCCCCTAGATTCCTGGACGGCTTCTTCCCTAAATTTTGAGGCAAGGAGGCCCCGATGGGCAAAGCGAACTTCACCGAGGACTTCAAGCGCGACGCCGTCCTTCAGATCACCGAGCGGGGTTATCCGGTTGCGGAGGTGGCGGCGCGGCTGGGGATCAGCAAGTACTCGCTCTACGAGTGGAGGAAACGGTACGGCAAGCCTTCCGCTACGGCCCGCGATGACGATCAGGCCGCTGAGGTCCGCCGGCTGAAGCGCGAGCTGCAGCGCGTGACGGAGGAGCGCGACATCCTAAAAAAAGCGGCCGCGTACTTCGCGAAGGATGCAAAGTGAAGTACGCGTTCATCGCCGAGCATCGCCTGCAGTTTTCGATCCGCGCCATGTGCCTGCAGTTTTCGATCCGCGCCATGTGTCGGTGCCTGCGTGTCCAGCCCAGCGGCTTCTACGCCTGGCTGAAGGAGCCGCTGAGCAAGCGCGCGCAGGAAGACCGGCGACAGACCGAGCTGATCCGCGCGGCATGGAGCGAGAGCGGCAAGGTCTATGGCTATCGCAAGCTTCACGACGATCTGGCGGACATAGGCGAGAGCTGCTGCCCCAACCGGGTTGCGCGGCTGACGCGGCTTGCCGGCATCCGGGCGCAGATTGGCTATAGGCGCCGCCCCGGCCACTATGGAGGCAAGCCATCCCTGGCGGTCGACAACACGCTCGATCGCCGGTTTGACGCGGAGGCGCCTGACATGGCCTGGGTGACCGACATCACCTACATCCGCACGCACGAAGGCTTCGCCTATCTGGCGGTCGTGATCGACCTCTTCTCCCGCCGCGTCGTCGGCTGGTCCATGCAGGCCCGGCAGACGACCCACGTCGTGCTTCAGGCGCTGCTGGCCGCCGTCTGGCGACGCAAGCCGAAGGAGCGTGTGCTGGGGCATTCGGACCAGGGGAGCCAGTTCACCAGCATGGAGTGGGCTTCGTTCCTGAAACACCACGATCTGCAGCCGTCGATGAGCCGTCGCGGCACCTGCCATGACAACGCCGTCGCCGAGAGCTTCTTCAACCTGCTCAAGCGCGAGCGTATCCGCCGCAAGGTCTACCGCACGCGCGACGAGGCACGCGGGGACGTGTTCGATTACATCGAGATGTTCTACAACCCCACCCGCAAGCACGCACGGAACGGGATGCTGTCACCCATCGAGTTCGAACGGCAGCACAAAGCCAAAGCCGAGGGCGTCTAGAAAACGCGGGGCGGTTCAGTCATTGCGGTGCTAACGGACCTGACAGGACGCCTCACCGCGCGCGATCTGGTCCGGTTTATTGGCCAAGCGGCAAAGGCTTCACGGGCCAGTCAACATGGAACTGACCGATTGTTGTCAGCAGCGGCTCTCAAAAGCGCCGTAAATCACACCAGTCAAATGAAAGTTGACGAGTATCCTAAAGAGGTACGTCAACTTCAACCTATTTTTGAGAAGCTAAAACAACACCCTGGGTTCGAAACGCCTTTCGTCCGAGCGGCTGCTGCAGCCATAGGCATCACCGAAGGTGATCTGGATACATTTGGCACGCGAGCGCGCTAGAGTATAGGAATTCGTCATCGCTCCGTTATGCCTTCTTCCCTTGGTGTCATTCTGGACACATCTGCTCCGCGTTTGACGCGTATTTCCGCGCTGCGGCACGCGGTTATCCGACGGCGTAGAATTGGGCTGTTCGCCAGATCGCGGATACCCGCGATCCTGCCTATATGCGCCACTCGCGATGTTCCCATCGAAAGAAAATAGCCGTGGGCAAGGGCAGCGATGCGCCGATGCTCCCTGGAAGCCAAGCCCGCTCATCGCCCGAAGCGGCTTTCCGCTCAGAAGCTGGGACCGTTCAGTGGCCGCAGCAAACGCTTGCGCCTACTGATTTGGCCGAGCATGATTCCGATGTCGTGCATGTCACCGACGACTGGCCGTCGAACGTTCCGATCACACCTGACGAGGTCGATGTTGTCGAAGCCTTCCTCAGGCGGGAGATTGATGCGCTGCTGAGGTGACGGTGCTGCCGAAGGGACCTGAGGAAGGACGACCAGCTATGAACGTCACCTTGCCGATCACCAGCCGGGCCGCCCTCTATCTCCGAGTTTCCACCACGCGGCAGGCCGACGTTGACCTGTCCATCCCAGACCAGCGCCTCCAGACCGCCGCCTATTGCGAGCGTCAGGGCTGGTCCGTTGTTGCGGAGTATGTCGAGCCGGGTGCGTCCGCCATGGACGACAGCCGGCACGAGTTCCAACGGATGATCGAGCGGGCCAGCGATGATGATCGGCCGTTCGACGTCATCGTCGTCCATAGCTTCAGCCGGTTCTTCCGCGATGCCTTTGGGCTGGAGATGTACATCCGCCGCCTCGCGAAGCACGGCGTGAGGCTCGTCTCCATCACCCAGGAGCTCGGGGATGATCCGGCTCAGGTCATGATGCGGCAGGTCATCGCCCTGTTTGACGAATACCAGTTCCGCGAGAACGCCAAGCATGTGCTGCGGGCCATGAAAGAGAACGCCCGGCAGGGTTTCTATAACGGCTCCCGTCTCCCGCTCGGCTTCACCCTCGAAGAGGTCGAGAAGCGCGGCCATCGCACCAAGAAGCGGATCATCGTCGATTCCGTCGAGGCGGAGCTCGTGCGGCTGATGTTCAATCTCTACCTACGGGGAGATGGCACGTCCGGCCCCATGGGCATTAAGGATATCACTAAGCACCTCAACGCCAAGGGTTACCGTACGCGCGTGGGAGCCCGCTACGGCCTCGGTACTATCCACGGAATCCTGACCAATCCCGTCTATATCGGGGAGTGGAGCTTCAACAAGCGCAACTCAAAAACCGGCCAGGTAAAGCCGCAGCATGAGGTCATTCCGATTGCTGTGCCGGCCATCCTTGAGCGTAGTGCTTTTGAGAAGGTGCAGAAGACACTCCGAGCGAAAAACCCACGCAACAGCCCGCCTCGGGCAATTTCAGGCCCGATCCTGCTCACCGGGCTTGCCTACTGCGCCAGTTGCGGCAGCGCCATGACGTTGCGCACAGGCACGTCGAAGAGCGGCAGGGTCTATCGCTATTATAGCTGCTCGACCTCTGGCCGGATCGGCAAGTCCGCCTGTAAGGGGCGAACAGTGCCGATGGAGAAGCTCGACCATCTGGTCACACGCCATGTCGCCGAACGCGTCCTGATGCCCGAGCGGCTGGAAGCGCTGCTGCAGTCTGTCGTCGACCGGCGAACGAAGGCCGATGCTGAGGTCCAGGCGCGGATCGATGAACTCTCTCGCGAAAGAACGACGGCGGAAGACAAGCTGCGGCGGCTCTACCAGCTGGTCGCCGACGGCATCGCTGAGCCGGACGACATGCTCAAGGAACAGATTGCGAAGCTCAAGGCAGATCGAGATCGGGCGCATTCAGCGCTGGAGCGGATCGAGAATCAGGGTGCTGCCGCAAGCCGGCTTGACCCGGAGAAACTTGCCCGCTTCGGGCAGCTCGTGCGCACAAACATCACGAATGGCGAAGTGCCGTTCCGCAAAGCCTATCTGCGCTCGCTGATCGACGCGGTCGAGGTCGACCAGCACGTCGTGCGCATCCACGGGTCAAGGACGGTGCTGGAGAGAGCCGTACTCGCCGACCAAGCCACCCAGCCGGGTGTTCGCGGCTTTGTACGGAAGTGGCGCGCCCACGGGGAATCGAACCCCGGTTTTCGCCGTGAGAGGGCGACGTCCTGACCGCTAGACGATGGGCGCGTGCGGCAGGCGCGTCTCTTAGGGCTAAACGTGCACGGGATCAAGGCCCTCGGCACGACTAATCAACAGTCTCGCCTCAGGGCTCGCCGGCAAAGCCCAGCGTGCCGCGCGGCGCGCGGGTCTTCGCGTCGAAGAAACGGGTCTCCACCAGACCCTGCCGCTCGATCGTCACCGCGATCAGATCGGCGGAAACCGTCGCGGAGAGCACCTTCGAGCCCTGCGGAAGCTGGATCGTGCCGGAGATCGTCTCCGGCGTGCTTTTCCATCCGACCACGACCCTGTATCCGATAGCACCGAACAGGGCGAGGAACCCCAAGCCCATCAGCACGCCGGAGCCGACGGCGAAACCGCGCAGCTTGCGCAGGATTCGCTCCTGCTGCGGGTCGAGCTTGTCGTCTGCGTCAGGAGAAGTCATGCGGTCACCGCCGGGCGAACAATTGGACGAAGGGGACGAGGGCGCGGACGGCGAAGCCGCCGCCCAGCGCGTCGATATCATCACCGGGCCGCAGGATGAAGGGCAGCGGCTCGACCGCGTGCTGGCGCGCCATCTGGCGGACGTCGCCCCGCAGATCAGCCGCACCCGGCTTCAGGCGCTGATCGCGCAGGGCCAGCTCAGCCGTGCCGGCCAGCCGGTCAGCGGCGGCTCGGCGAAGGTGAGCGCCGGGGAAAGCTTCAGCCTGCTCCTGCCGCCGCCCGAGGCGGCCGAGCCGGTGGCGCAGGATATCCCGCTCGCCATCGTCTATGAGGATGACGACCTCATCGTCATCGACAAGCCCGCCGGCATGGTGGTCCATCCCGCGCCGGGCAATCCCGACGGCACGCTGGTCAATGCCCTGCTGCACCATTGCGCCGGCAGCCTCTCGGGCGTCGGCGGCGTGCGCCGGCCGGGAATCGTGCACCGTCTCGACAAGGACACCTCCGGCCTCCTGGTGGTCGCCAAGAACGACCGCGCTCACAAGGCGCTCGCCGCGCAGTTCGCCGATCATGGCCGCAGCGGCCCGCTGGAGAGGGCCTATATCGCCTTCGCCTGGGGGGTGCCGGACCTGCCGAGCGGCACGGTCGATGCGCCGCTCAGCCGCCACCCGGTGTCGCGCGAGAAGATCGCGGTGCGCGAGGGCGGGCGCTTCGCCATCACCCACTGGCAGCGCCAGGAGGTCTATGACGATCCGCAGGGCCGCCCCCTCGCCTGCCGGCTGGAATGCCGGTTGGAAACCGGGCGCACCCACCAGATTCGCGTCCACATGGCCCATATCGGCCATCCGCTGCTGGGCGATCAGCTTTATGGCGTCGGTCAGCGCACCAAGGCGGGCCGCCTGGGGCCCGAGGCCCGCGCGGCGCTCGACGCGCTGGGCCGGCAGGCGCTCCATGCCGGCCGGCTCGGCTTCGAACACCCGGTCACGGGGGAGTTCCTCGCCTTCGACAGCCCACTGCCGCCCGACCTCGTGGCGCTGGAGGACGCGCTGGCGGGCGCCCGATGACGGGAGCGGTAAATATATCGCGCGCGATCAACCGTTCGTGACCGCCGCGAACCCGCACGCCATCTTGCGCTTTGGAAATTTTAGGCCGTTCCTATTAGTATGTTGCAGCGGCCGGCTGATTGCGGTCGCGTCTCCGGTCGCCCAGAATGGGGGCCGAATGAAAGGAAGGAGGGCGCTCCATGGCCCGTTCCGCTTTATCCATCCCGTCGGCAGAAGGCGGCCTCAGCCGCTATCTGTCGGAAATCCGGCGCTTCCCCATGCTGGAACCGCAGGAAGAATATATGCTCGCCAAGCGCTGGCGCGAGCATGACGACCCGGAAGCCGCGCACAAGCTCGTCACCAGCCACCTGCGTCTCGTCGCCAAGATCGCGATGGGCTATCGCGGTTATGGCCTGCCGATCTCCGAGGTGATCTCGGAGGGCAATGTCGGCCTGATGCAGGCGGTGAAGCGCTTCGAGCCCGACAAGGGCTTCCGCCTCGCCACCTATGCCATGTGGTGGATCAAGGCCTCGATCCAGGAATACATCCTGCGGTCGTGGAGCCTGGTGAAGATGGGCACCACGGCGGCGCAGAAGAAGCTGTTCTTCAACCTGCGCAAGGCCAAGAGCCAGATTTCCGCGCTGGAGGAAGGCGATCTGCGCCCCGACCAGGTGCAGCAGATCGCCACCAAGCTTGGCGTCACCGAGCAGGAAGTGGTGGAGATGAACCGTCGCCTCGGCGGCGATTCCTCGCTCAATTCCCCGATCCGCGGCGAGGCCGAGGCCGGCGGCGAATGGCAGGACTGGCTCGCCGACGATCATGACGACCAGGAGACCATCCTCGTCGAGCATGAGGAGATGGACAACCGCCGCAACGCGCTCTCCGGCGCGCTCTCGGTGCTCAACGAGCGCGAGCGCCGCATCTTCGAGGCGCGCCGGCTGGCCGACGATCCGGTGACGCTGGAGGAGCTGGCCGCCGAGTTCGGCGTCTCGCGCGAGCGCGTGCGCCAGATCGAGGTGCGGGCCTTCGAGAAGGTGCAGAAGGCGGTGATCGACCGCGTGCATCAGATGGAGGCCGCGCCGATGCGGCAGGAAGCTTCTCCCGCGCACTGAGCGGGCGCCTGCGCACAAATGAATTCACGCCGGCGCGTCGCAGGATGCGCCGGCGTTTTCGTCTTGAGCGCTTTCCGTCTTGCACGTCGTCGTCTTGCACGTCGTCTTGCGCAGCGCGATCAACGGCGGGACCCCGCAGGAGGGGCAGCCCCCTGCCCCGCCTGCCGTGGTATTCCCTCCGTGCGAGATGCCGGCCGAACGCGGATCGATCGCCCGCGTTGAAGCCTCAGGCCGGCAGCGGCGCAGCCGCGCCCGCCGCCGGCCGCGTGCCGGTAGCCATCTCCCCGGCACGGCGCACATCATAAGCCAGCACGTCGCGAATGCTGAGCACCCCGACGAGTTGATGATCCTCCAGCACCGGCAAGTGGCGGACATGATGGCTGTCCATCAGCGCCCGCACATGGTCCACCGTGTCCTCCATGGCGCAGGAAATCATGTTGCGCGACATCAGCGCCGAGACCGGCAGCTTGAGCGCGGCGACGCCCTTCTCCGCGACGGCGCGCACCACGTCGCGCTCGGAGAAGATGCCGACCACGGTATCGCCCTCCGATCCGCAGGCATCCTTCACCACCACGGCGCCGATCCGCTCGCGATTGAGCAGCGTCGCGGCCATTTCGATGGTCTCGTTCATGCGGATGCTCGGCACCCGCGCGCTTTTCAGCCTCATCAGATCTGCGACCAGCATGGCTTTCCCTCCGGTTGACGCCCGGAGCCCTCGCGATCGGATGAAGCCGGCCGATCGTTGCGAAAGGCTCTGGATTCACTGCGTTGAGCACCCGGCTCCCGGTCCGCGCGCAGCCGGCGGAACGACGAGGATGCTCGTGCCGACACGTCGATCTTATTCTTTTGTCGAAGTCTGGTATGCAATACACCTGCCGTCAACAAGAAGAGTCGCGGCGGTGCAGCATGGCGGGTGCCGCAAAGCCGATGCAGCCAGACGAGGCGCGGACCTTCCGAACGCAAAAGGCCGGGCGTGAGCCCGGCCTTCGTGTTGATGTCGGAAGCGGCGGAGCTGGCGTCGCTCAGTGCGCGAGGTTCTTCACGATATCCTCGACCATTTTCTTTGCGTCGGCGAAGAGCATCATGGTGTTGTCGCGGAAGAACAGCTCGTTCTCGACGCCGGCATAGCCGGCGGCCATGCCGCGCTTGATGAACAGCACGGTCTTGGCCTTCTCGACGTCGAGGATCGGCATGCCGTAGATCGCCGAGGTCGGGTCGGTCTTGGCGGCCGGGTTGGTCACGTCATTGGCGCCGATGACGAAGGCCACGTCCGCCTGCGCGAACTCGGAGTTGATGTCCTCCAGTTCGAACACCTCGTCATAGGGCACGTTGGCTTCCGCCAGCAGCACGTTCATGTGCCCGGGCATGCGCCCCGCCACCGGGTGGATGGCGTACTTCACCTCGACGCCCTCCTCCTTCAGCTTGTCGGCCATCTCGCGCAGCGCGTGCTGGGCCTGGGCCACCGCCATGCCGTAGCCCGGCACGATGATGACCTTGCTCGCGTTCTTCATGATGAACGCCGCGTCCTCCGCCGAGCCCTGCTTCACCGGCCGGCTCTCCACCGCGCCCGCCGGGCCCGCGGCCGCATCGCCGCCGAAGCCGCCGAGGATCACCGAGATGAAGCTGCGGTTCATGCCCTTGCACATGATGTAGGACAGGATCGCGCCCGAGGAGCCCACCAGCGCGCCGGTGA
>NZ_JAZDRM010000027.1:0-64722 GCF_047501495.1 Ancylobacter sp. G4_0304
CGGCAAAGCCACCCAAACCCACCAGGGAGAAGCCACGAAACTTGACCGCCACCTGACCGCCGACCACCATCAGCCCGGGTCAATTCTCAGTGGAAATCCAGGGTCAGTTCTTCGCGGAAATCAACACCCGTGCATTCGAGCGCCACGTCAACACCAAGCTCATCATGGGGCAGGTTTGCTGGATCGCGTTCCGACGACACCCTGATTTTACCGGACCCGACGTCGATCCAGTCTTCGCCGAGGTCGATCGATCCACGAAAGGGACCATGAACCGAGTCGTACCTCAGAAGGTGCGCCAAGGTAGCGACCGGCCCGAGGTCGTTGATCGCAACCACTTCGACGTCCTCTCGATGTAGTTCGACGATCGACCGTAAGGCTAGTCGCCCGATCCGACCGAAACCGTTGATTGCGACCTTAACCGTCATGCCTATCTCCCCTGGCTCGCCTTACTGACTGAAGCATCCGCCATTCGCTCAGTGAAACATGGCGCACGAAATCGGCTCTGGCGGCGTGTGCGCAACAACACATTATGTATGCGTCACGCATAGACCTATCTGGGTGGGCACTCGGGGTCAACGCGGCAGTGTCAGCACGGACGATCCAGCTTGCGCCGTCCAAACAAGCAGCCGTTCTTTGGGGGGCTGCGTGAAACGCGTTCAAGGCCTACGCGTCCCCAAGACGGATAGGGGGTTTGATATCCATCTGCCGGCTGGCTGCGGCTAAAGCACGGTCGTGGCTGACCAGGGTGAGTCGGTTGAGGTGGGACGCAGAAAGCGAGCTCCCAGGCCTGCCGATAACATTTGGCCACAACGCGTAGCTGGCGCTGGAACGATGTGATTCGGCCTCAAGGCAGCCGAAACCACGGCAAACTTCACCGATCTATAGCCGCCAGGTATCGGCAGTCCGTGCGCGCCATGATCTAAATTGCGGAGTTTCAATCTCCCGCGTCATCGGCGGAACGTCGTAAGCCTCTGGGAATCCGGCCTTTTTTCCGCACGCTTGCCGACCCGCACCACACGCGTATGACTTGCTGTCTATGCTTCGCGCACATATAGATGTGACAATGGATGGACCTCGAGATCGAAATATCTTCGGGGCGTTCGCACTCATGATCAGCGACGACATCGTTCGCGCTAGTTCATCGCGGGCGCCGGAAGCTGGACCCGCAGCATCGGCCCTGGCGTTGATTGCGCACATGCCTGGGCTCTCGATTCGCATGCTCTCCATCGGCGTCGGCCTCTCCCATGCAGCGACTGTCCGTTTGGTGGATCGGTTAGCTGCTGAGGGATTGGTCGAACGCCGTGAGCATTTCACGGATGGTCGCACCCGGTCTCTCTATCTCACTGCGGCGGGCAAGGTAGCGAGCGACGAAGTCCTTTCCTCACGCGACGAGGTGATCGCTGAGGGGTTATCCATCCTAAGCCCAGACGAATTGAGAGTTCTTTGCGACATCGCGGAACGCGTCTTACGGCATCGCCTGGAAAATCTTGAGCATTCCTACCGTATCTGCCGCTTGTGTTGCTATGAGGGTTGCACGAATTGCCCGATTGATGCCGAGTTGCATGAGCGTGGCGTAGATCGCGAGAACAGCGGCGAGGCGTAGGACCATCGCAATCGCATGAATCAATGTTGAGCGATGAGATATGCCGCCAGAAATCCCACGACCGTGATGAGCCCTATGAACGGCGGCGCCTTTTCGAACGCTTCGGGAATCATAGCTTCTGCCAGCATCGCTATGACGGCGCCGGCCGCGAAAGAAAGGATGGCTGGCGCCTGAGTCGATGCCGAGCCGAGGATGAGATTTCCCACACCGGCGGCAACGCAAACGAGTAGGGGAATGCCGATCCAGACCGCGTAGATATAGCTTCGGGGTCGGCCCGCAACCTTCATTCCTGAAGTGCTCGATAGGCCCTGGGGCACGTTTGCAAGAAAGAAGCCTGCCACGACGGCCAGGCTGATCCTGCCGCCACCAGCCACCGACATCCCGATCACAAGGGCCTCTGGAATTCCGTCGAGAACGCTGCCGAGCGCAATTGCAGCACCACTACCGCGGTGCTCCTGTTCAGTGGCCTGTTCCGTGCATTCACCGCATCGCTTTCGGTGCTTCGCGCCTTGGCGAGACAAAAACCAGTTCGTGCCGCTGAAGATCGCAGCTCCGGCGAGTAGCGCGAAGATCGCAAATGGGCCCATCCCGGCCGAAACGCGATCGCCGATGAGTTCGGTAGCGACAACGGCAATCATCACGCCGCCACCAAAGCCCATGACTGCGGAGATCATGCGGTGAGTAAGCCGCCCGAAAAGCACGTCCGCCAGCACCGCCCCCACCAGCAGTCCGCTTCCCGACAAAAGGCCCCACAAGCCGGCGATCACGTATTCCGGCATCATGACGGTGACCCGGCTGGCAGCACGACAAAGCGCGAGCACCCTTGCAGCAGTATTGTCGATGATAGTCGAAGCTCGCTCATCGGTTCGCTCGGTCCAATCGCCAGGTCGGTCGCGGGAAGTGGCAGCTATAGCCACCGGGTTGACGCAGGAGATACTTCTGATGCTCGGGCTCAGCCTCCCAGAAGGATTCTTCCGGGTTGATCTCGGACACGACTGGCCCAGGCCAGCGACCCGAGGCTTCGATCTCGGCGATCGTCGCTAAGGCGATGTCCATCTGCGCTTTAGACGTATAGAATATCGCCGACCGATAGCTTGGGCCGACGTCGCTGCCCTGTTGCTCGTAGGTCGTCGGATCATGAATCTGGAAGAATAGTTCCAGTAGAGCCCGATACGTCAGAATGGACGGATCGAAGGTCACCTCGACGGCTTCCGCGTGGCCGTAATGTCTCGCATAAGTCGGATCTGGCATTTCACCGCCAATATAGCCGACACGCGTGGCCACGACCCCCTTGGCGCGGCGCAGCAAATCCTCCAGGCCCCAGAAACAGCCACCCGCGAGTATCGCTCGCTCGGTTTGCGTCGGCGTCTGGTCTGTAGCTGGCAGGCTCATCATCCGATCACCCTAAACGCTGTGTGCCAATCAGTTCGACGGCCTTGCACCTGCAGGCTGGCCGCCGCTCGAAAGCTCGGTCTGCACATCAGAACCCCGGACGAGCGTCAGATCGACGGGACACCGATCCGCGATCTCAAGAATGCGCGCGCGTTGATCATCACTGAGCGGCCCATCGAGAACGATGGTGCGTGTGAAGCGGTCGGGAGGCATTATGTCCGCCACCTTCTCGTGCCGCACGCTCGTCGTCGCTCTTTCGAGCGGGAAGCCCTTGCGGTTGGCGTAAAGGCGCATCGTCATCACCGTGCAGGCAGCTAGCCCGGCTGACACCAGTTCGTAGGGAGACAGGCCGCTCCCAAGACCTCCGACCGATTCCGGCTCGTCGGCGAACAGAGTATGCTCGCCACTGCGGACCGTGAGCTGGAACTTCCCCGCTAGCGTCTCCGACGCAACGACACCTTTTGCCGCCTCGACCTGCGGAAGATCCGCCGCTAGCGGCGGAAGAAAGCGGCTGGCCCACGCGGCGACCATAGCTGAGGCGTAGTTCGCATCGTCGACGTCGGTGAGAAGGTGATCCGCCGTGTCGAGCGAGACAAAACTCTTAGGATGGCGTGATGCGACGAAGATGCGCGAGGCGTGCTCGATGCCCACGACTTGGTCCACCGGCGAATGCATGACCAGCACCGGACGTCGAAGCGCGGCGATGGACTTCTCGATGTCGGCTCGCTCTACCGTTTCCAGGAAGGTGCGGCGGATGAGGAAGGGCCTGCCAGCGATCTCCACAGAGGCCTCGCCCTCGCTCGCTATCGCGTCAAGGTCGCCAGGCCGGAAAACGCGCAAGATATGCTGAAGGTCGGCCGGCGCACCGATCGTCACCACCGCGGCGACATCCGGCAGCGCGGCAGCGGCTACGATCGCAGCCGTTCCACCCAGGCTGTGCCCGACAAGGAGGGCGGGTGGCATACCGGCGGCCGCCATGGCCTCCGCGGCTGCCCTCAGATCGTCGACGTCAGAAGCGAAGCTTACCGCTTCTTCCGCGGAACTCGCGATCCCTGTGCCGGCGAAGTCGAACCGCAAGACGCCGATACCGGCCCGCGAGAGCGCGCGTGCGATGTGCACGGCGGCGCGGCTGTCCTTCCCGCAAGTGAAACAATGGGCGAAAATCGCCCAGCCGCGAGGAGTGCCTTCTGGCGCCTCCAGGTGCCCGGTTAGTTCAGACCCCCCTCCCCCGGCAAACGTGAACCGCGTTCCTGCCATATGCGTCGAGCCTCCAACGGCGGCTTAGCAGGAGCACCATCGACCCGAACTAGCAGCCCAAGACATTCTTTCTATATGCGCGGCGCATATAGACAAGCCCCTAAACCATGATTATATGCGTCGCGCATACTTCTGAGGCTGTAGTCGGATCGGTCCTCTGGGGTGCCACTCGTCAGGGCGCAGGCCAAAGGGCTATGGAACTCAATCAGGTCAGCTATTTCATCAACTTGGCCGAGACGCTGAATTTCACTGCGGCTGCTCGTCTCAGTGGTGTCTCACAACCAAGCCTGACACGAGCGATCCGCCGCCTGGAGGAGGAACTCGGTGGACCGCTCATCTATCGTGACGGGAAGAACAGCCGGCTGACGAGCCTGGGTCAGGACGTCGAGTTGGAATTCCGCCGAATGCTGGTCGCGATGAAGAGCGTAAGACACCACTCGGAAAACTGGGCAATGGGGCGGCATCGTGTTCTCGACGTTGCTGTCGCCTCCAGCGTCGGCCCGAGGACCTTCACAGCCTTTTTCGACAGCGCGCTGGAAGAGGTGCCGTCCATCGAGATCAAACTGCACTCGCTCCAATCGGGCGAGGACACGTCGGAGGTGCTCTCAGGCAAATATCACGCGTGCATCCTGCCTCGCGAATCAAGGCCGGATCGTAAACTTGATGTGCGTCCTCTCTTCCGGGAGCGCTTCGTGCTCGGCTGCGCTGCAGATCACCCCTTGGCGGCGTGCGAAGTCGTTCGTGGTGAAGACCTGCTTGCTTTCCCGTTCGTCGATCGACTGAAATGCGAGTGCCGCGATCAAATCTTCGAGCACTTCGCGCGTCGAGAGGTGCGCATGCGCCCTCGCTTCCGCTCAGATCGAGACGACTGGGTGCAGCGCGTCGTCGCCGAAGGGCGGGGGATATGCATTTTGCCCGAACGCGCGGCCACCACCCACGGCCTGATCACAAGGCCGATCGAGGGCTTCGCGTTGGAGCGTGAGATCGTAATCGCCACCGTGTCCGGATCTACGGCACCGGTCGAGATACGAAAAGTCGCTCAGCTTGCAGCCCGTTACGATTGGAGTTGACCCGCCAAGCAAGAGGCATGTGCGGTATAGAAACTATACGCACGACGTATTGGATTATCGTTGGAGCCACTGCGATAGTTGATGTGAGTATCGACGTGATAAATTGAACGTAGTGTGCCTGGCCCTCTAACTAAGTAATGGAGACTCACCATGAAGTTTGAAAAGTCGCAGGCAGCAATCGAACGCCTGACCCCGGAACAACGCCGGATCACCCAGCAGGACGGCACCGAGAGACCCTTTACCGGCGAGTATAACGACAACAAGGAGGCGGGCATCTACGTTGACGTCGTATCCGGCGAGCCGTTGTTCGCGTCGACGGACAAGTTCGAGTCCGGCACTGGCTGGCCGAGCTTTACCAAGCCGATCGTCGCGGCTCACGTGAACGAAGTGCGAGACAGCTCGCATGGCATGGTCCGGACGGAGGTTCGCTCGGTGCACGGCGACAGCCATCTTGGCCACGTGTTTCCGGACGGGCCGTCCGACCGCGGCGGCCTGCGCTACTGCATCAACTCGGCATCGCTTCGATTCATCCCGCGCGATGAGATGGAAGCCGCGGGCTATGGCGAGTATCTCGACCAAGTAGAGGAGGCTTAACATGCATCAGCGCGCTGTTCTCGCTGGCGGATGCTTTTGGGGAATGCAGGATCTGATCCGCAAGCAGCCCGGCATCGTTTCGACCCGCGTCGGCTACACCGGCGGCGACGTGCCGAACGCCACCTATCGCAACCATGGCACTCATGCGGAGGGGATCGAGATCACCTTCGACCCGACAGTGACGAGCTACCGTAATATCCTGGAATACTTCTTCCAGATCCATGATCCGACGACAAAGAACCGCCAGGGCAACGACCGCGGCCTCTCCTATCGATCTGGCATCTATTACATCGACGAGGAGCAGAAGCGCATCGCCGAAGATACGATAGCCGACGTCGACGCGTCCGGACTGTGGGACGGCAAGGTCGTCACCGAAGTCGAGCCCGTGGGTGACTTCTGGGAAGCAGAGCCGGAGCACCAGGATTATCTGGAGAAGAGGCCGGGCGGATATACCTGTCATTTCCCGCGCGCTAACTGGGTGCTCCCGAAGCGTAAAGACGCTGGCGACACCCAGGCTGAGGCCGGCGCGGCAGCGGAATAGCTGCAGCCACATTTGCGGCTGAGCCCCTGGGTCGCACCATCGGACCCGCATCCACTGATGGTGCGGGCCCGAAACCCAGCTAATCAAGCGGTCATACCGCTCCTCAGCCATCGAGTTGTTAGGATCGCCACATCATGCCAGATCTTTCGTCGTTTCCGATCGCACAACGCTGGCCGGCATCCAACCCTGACCTCCTGCAGCTCTACGCCGCGCCCACGCCCAACGGCGTCAAGGTCTCGATCATGCTCGAGGAGATCGGCCTGCCGTACGAGCCGCACTTTATCGACATCTCTAAGAACGAAAGCAAAGATCCGGCCTTCGTTTCGCTAAACCCGAATGGCCGCATACCAGCGATCATCGACCCAATGGGTCCGGACGGTAAGCCGCTCGGCGTTTGGGAATCCGGCGCGATCCTCGTTTATTTGGCGGAGAAGGCCGACCAGCTCGTCCCGAGAGCATCAGCCAAGCGCTACGAGGCGCTAAGCTGGGTATTCTTCCAGATGTCGGCGATTGGCCCGATGTTCGGTCAACTCGGCTTTTTCCTGCGCGGGGGCGGCAAGGACTATGAGGATAAGCGTCCTCAGAAGCGTTTCGCTGATGAATCCAAACGCCTCCTGGGAGTCTTAGACCGCCAACTGGACGGGCGCGACTGGATCGTCGATGACTATTCTATCGCCGACATTGCGACCCTCGGCTGGGTCAACGCCTTGGTTGGCGCCTACGACGCCGGCGACCTACTGCGGCTTAGCAATCATTCGAATGTCCAAGCGTGGCTGGATCGCGGCCTCGCGCGCCCAGCAGTCCAACGTGGGCTGCTCATTCCGGCGAGGTCAGCATGAGTGTTATCGCTGCATATTACTACAACGAGGGTCGACGTATCCGGGAAGTAGCTATCGACGAGCGCGTCGAACTCGACAAAAACCGTTCGGGCTTTTGCTGGATTGGGCTCAGCGAGCCCTCCGTCAACGAACTGAGGGCGCTTCAGGCGACCTACAATCTGCATCCTTTAGCGATCGACAACGCGATGCACCCGATATGCCCGCCCAAGCTCGAAGTTTATAACGGCGAGCTTTACGTCGTCGCCCAGACGGCTGAGCTGGTCGGGGACCGCATACGTTACGGCAAGACGGCGATCTTTACTGGCCATAACCATCTTATCACCGTTCGCCACGGCAACGCTGGTGCATTGGGCAACCTTCGAGAGCAACTCGAGCGTTCGCCCGCCCAGTTCGGAAAAGGCGTCGATTACGTCCTCCACGCGATCCTTCACCGGATCGTGGATCAGTATCTGCCCATCTTCGAAATGATCGAGGATGACGTACTTGCGATGGAAAGGCGATCGCTCGACGACTTCCTTGGGCGAGAGGACGTTGCTCGCATCTTCGGCCTGAGATGCGAGCTGACGCGCTTTCAGCGCACCCTTGGCGCTATGGCCGAGCTGGTGCGCAAGCTCGTGCGCGGACACTTTCCCTGCATCAGCGCTGAGGTGCGGCCCTACTTCAACGACGTTGCCGACCATGTTGATCGTGTCCAGTCCATGGTCGATGGCCTCCTGCAGGTGCTATCCACTGTATTCGAGTTCAGCAGCCTTCTCGAAGCGCAAAGAATCGGGGTCGTCACCCGCCAACTTGCGGCGTGGGCCGCGATCCTCGCAGTGCCGACAGCGATTGCAGGCATATACGGCATGAACTTCAAGAACATGCCGGAACTGGACACGCCTTACGGCTACTTCGTCGTGCTTGGTGTCATGCTGATGTTCTGCCTCTTCCTGTTCGTGCGGTTCAAGAAGGCCAAGTGGCTGTGATCGCTACGCGCGAGCCGCGACTAGACCCAGCAGGCTGCCGCGCGCCGTCCACGGCCGCTCTTCCGTCCCAACGTGAACTCGAGGTGCATCAATGACAGCCCAAGTGACCGACGTTCTAAAAGCAGTGCAGTCCTTCGTCGCGAAGGGCTATGACCGCGAGTACCGCGTCAAGGACGGCAACCTGGTCGATCTCGAACTGGGATCGAGGCTCGATCCATGCTCCATTCGCGTCGACGCAGCGCTGCGTCTCGAAAGCGGGGACGGTGCCGAAGATGCTTCGAACATCTACGCGATCACCGATCCCGCGACCGAGCGAAAAGGTTTGCTGATTGATGCCTTCGACGTGTTCGACGAGATCTGCCACCGTGATCTTTCCGAGCGCCTCCTGGAACATCGTGAAACAGCGCCTGCGGGCGACGAAGACGTTCCGAGCAAGCATGGGCTGCGGAAGGTCTACAAGGCCGAATTCGATCGCGAACCCGAGCGTTACGTTCTTCGAGAAGGCTTCCCCGACTTTCCGGCATGCCCGTTCGGCGGCGCATTCAGCATTCTCGGCTTCGATACCGCAGAACAGACGTATGTCTGGCTCGTGACCAGCATCATTCGGGATCCTCGGCTGATCAGGATCCCCTACCAGGGCGAAGACGTCATCATCGACGAATGACGGCGCCGACTGCGGAACGCGGCCTTTCAACGGCTTGCTCCGATAGATCGGCTTATCATTTCAAATTGCAATGCGACGAGGTGCAGATGGATTGGAATAAAGACCACATCCGGGAAACGATGCTGTCGTTGGAGACCGCTGCTCTGCAGAGCGCTCGCGACAAGTATCTCGATTATGTTTCCACGGCTCGCTTGGATCGGAGCGAGCCGATCGAGAACGACGAACAGGCACAAGCCGAGATCGCGAGCGACTTCGCCGAGGCGCTCGACGATACGCTGGACGATTACGCCGACAAGCTCGACAAGCTGAGAACAATCGACTTCGGACCGAAGACGGCGGTTACAGAAGGGGCGGTCATCAAGTTGTCGGGTCGCTACTTCGTCGTCGCGGTGTCAACGGACAAGTTCGTCTGCCATGGGCGCGAGCTTATGGGCATATCGACGATGGCGCCGATCTTCGAGGTAATCGACGGGGCTCAGGCCGGCGAGACCGTTCAATTCAACGGCCGAGAGCTGAAGGTCGAAGCTGTCTCATAGCAAACGGTCGCCAGGGCCGCAGCGCTAGTTCCGAACGCTCTGCGGCTCGTCCTGGGTTCGTATCATCGCATCGAGAGAGGCGGTGATCATCGGCGTACTCGGGCAACGTGTCGCCTTTACCTCGATTGCGGAGCGAGAGCGACCGCGTAGGCCCGCTAACACCGCTAGCATGGTCAGCAGGACAGCAGCATAGACGAACAGCCCACCGGGCCCGACACGATCCATCACCACTCCCCCGACAAGTGGTCCGGCCGCCGTTCCGATCCCGTTGAGCAGCAGAAGCCCTCGCGCGGTGCCGAGCAGCCGCCCTGGAGGAAGGTCGTCGTTCGCGGCGGCGAGACACAGCGAGTAGATCGGGATGCCAAAACCGCCGAAGAGCGCTCCCGCCGCAAGAAGGACGGGCAAAGGGGCGTCTGCCGCCACCGACACGCCGATGGCTGCCACGGCGGATGCCAGCGCCGCTCCTGCGATGACCAGGTTCCTGGACACCCGGTCGGAGAGCCAACCGAGCGGCCATTGCAACACAAGCGTTCCTCCGAGAACTGCGGCCATGAAGGCGGAGATGCCGACGACGTCGAGACCGATCCTTTGCGCAAAATTGGGCCCCATGCCCCAGAAGCCGCCTATGGCCAGCCCGGCCAAGAAGACGCCGATCGACGCCAAGGGCGAAACAGAAAAGAGATCCCTGAATGCAACCGACTCGTGCCGTACATCGGCCGGCGAATGACTGGGAAGTAGAGTGATCGGAACCACTGCGGCAGATATCAGCAGCGAGACGATGAGGAAAAGTGTAACATCGGCGGGTGGAGCGATGTTGAGGAGCGCCTGTCCGGTCGCCCAAGAACCCATGGATACAACGCCGAAAATCGACAAAAGCTGACCGCGTGTGGATTGAACCGCGTGGGCATTGAGCCAGCTTTCCGTTGCGAGGATCATACCCGCATATGCGAAGCCGGTCACGAGCCGAAGCGGCATCCAAGCTACCGGATCTACGAACGCTACATGGAGAAGGGCGGTCATCGATGCGATCGCCGCAAAGCCGGCGAAGGTCCGTACGTGCCCCACCGACACAATGATGCGAGGCAAAACCAGCGCGCCAATCGTGAAGCCTGCGAAGTAGAACGACATCATCGCGCTGATCGCAGCGGCCGAGAAGCCCTCCTGACCAGCTCTGACGATCAAAAGCGTGCCCAGCAGCCCGTTGCCGAGCAGCAAGATGGCGACGCTCAACAGCAAGGCGGCTACTGGCGCGAGGACGAGGCCACGCGTGCAAGCAGCCTTCACATTGTCCATTACCTGGCTCATTTGAGAGCCTGATGTGGAACACGATACTCTGCAGCGCTGATGAATTGATCAAAAGCCTCGCACCAGATGACAACTGCACTGTAATCGTCAACATCGACGCCTCTGGGCACCTGCAATATAAACCCATTGAAGGTCTTCACATCGCCCAGCCTAACCGAAGAGCTTTTGATCTCGAGGAAGGCCGCCTTGGTCTCGACGAACCGGGGCGCGAGGTAGAGCTTGTAATCCGGACCAGGCGAAAGACGCCCTAGGTGCGCGATCCGATCGGGCGCAATCCGAACTTCTCCAGTGCCCCAATGGAGGAGATCACTGCCTTCCAGATCGCGCGCAAATCGACCAAAATAGACCGCTTCAGAAGCAGAGTTTTGAAGCGCAACTTCAGTGGGCGAAGGCGGCGCAGTCAGGATAGGCAGCAGGTAGATCCCGCCGGCGAAGCCTACGGACAAGACGAGGATGTGAGTGGCGGTTAGGATCAGCCAACGCGGCATAGATCACGCCCGCTCGAATTCTGCCACAAGACGATCCGCATCGAGATGAAAGTCAGAAAAGACAATGTGACCATCGGCATCGATCACCACGAACCACGGCGTTCCCCGGGTGTGGTAATCCCCCATAAACGTTGGGAACGGTGCGCCTGGCAGTGGCTCGTCGTGACCGAAGGCGACAGGTAGGCCGTACTGAAGCTGATTGACGCGCAATTTTTCGAACGTATTCTCTTGGGCGCCTTCGAAGACGGTTTGGATGACGGCAAACCCGACGCCCCTGGATTCCAACGCCCCATGCAACCTTTGAAGCGTGGGAAAGCCATGCAGATGGCAGCCACGGCACCAGTGCTGGAATGCGAACAGAATCTTCGGCCCGGGACCGATGTCTGAAAGCTTGATGGACGCATCGAGGCGGTGTCCATCCTCGCCGATCCAATGCTGCACACGAAGCTCGGGCGCTTGCGGTCCGGTCTCTCTCACCGATTTCTCCAACCTCAATGCAGCAGGCCATGTCTGGCCGGTGATGGCGGCGACAGACGAACTGCTGCACGTATCTGCGCTGTTCGTCTTGAGGTCTCTTGATCGATAAGATCGGGATTTCTTTCGAACTATGCCTCAGAAAACCAGGATTTCGGCAGCCACGACTATGAATTGTTATGATAGACAATTCCAATAGCTGCTCAGCATAGTTTCTATACCCTTGGCCGACGCTGGGCCGCCTCTCGCCTCAGCGCTCCCTCGACTATTCTACGAAGCTATCGAAACTATAGCGAACAGGCATTGGTCAAACTTGGCGATATGCCTCTATAGTATCTAGGCAATCGTCGTAACTCATAGTGGGCGAAATCATCTTAATACTGCAACGAACACCGGTGATCTAATATCCGACCTATCGGAAAGCATGACCTTTGCTTACGCTACGTTCTTGCTCCTAATAGTCTGTGATGAACCCGGTTTCGGTCTGTCGTGACAAGCAAGGGGGTTGGGCATGGTCACCAGAGGTTTTACGGGCCGCGGCTCAGGCGGCGACCACTCGAACCGAGTTCCGCCTGGTCAGCACCTCGTTGAGAATTTTCCGGTTCTGACAGCGGGACCGACGCCGCGCATTGAGACATCCGACTGGAAGTTCACGGTCAAGATCGGCCCGAGACCCATTAAGGTCTGGAATTGGGGCGAGTTCAACGCGCTGCCCAAGACGAAGGTGACCAAAGACATTCACTGTGTGACGTCCTGGTCCAAGCTCGATACTGCATGGGAAGGCGTGCTCATCGAGGACATCCTTGCGGCAGCAGGGATTGAGCGGCCAACCGAATTCGTCTTGGCGCATTGCTACGATGGGTATTCGACGAATGTTCCCTTGGCCGACATGTTGTCGGGGAAGGCGATGGTCGCTCTGAACTATGAGGGCCAGCCGCTTCCGCGCGACCATGGAGGACCGGCGCGCCTCCTCGTTCCCCACCTATACTTCTGGAAGTCCGCAAAGTGGGTGAACGCGCTGCAATTCACAACGCGCGATGAAGCCGGCTTCTGGGAGCTGCGTGGTTACCACATCTACGGCGATCCTTGGCGCGAGCAAAGATACACCCATGACTGAGATCGGCGCGCAACCCGCATCGTGGCAGTCCTGCTTCATCGACGGAATCGTCCAACAGACTCCGAGTATCAAGAGCTTCTTCCTGCGGTTGGGGAACCCGTTCACTCATGTCGCGGGCCAGCATGTCGATGTCCGTCTGACCGCGCCGGACGGCTACACCGCGATGCGAAGCTATTCGATCGCCTCGTCGCCCGCTTCATCTCCGATCCTCGAACTCGCCATCGAGCGCCTTCACGATGGCGAGGTCTCACCGTTCTTCCATGATATCGCAGCAACCGGCGACGAGATCGAACTCCGCGGACCGCTCGGTGGCCATTTCCTATGGCCGGAGCCCGCTGACGAGCCAGTCCTACTGATGGGAGCGGGCTCCGGCGTGGTGCCGCTGATGGCGATGATCCGCCAGCGCCGATCCCTAGCGCAGTCGGTCCCGGTTGCGCTGCTCCTGTCGGCGCGGACCGCCCAAGACGTGCTGTTCTCGAGGGAACTGCACACAATTGAAACGGACGACCCGGCATTCAGCTTGGCGCTGGCGATAACCCGCGAGGCGCCCATGCGCGCGTCGGACTTTGATCGGCGCATCGACAGCTTGATGGTCAAGGAGACAATCTCCCGTCTCGGCCGAAACCCTTCGCAGGTCTTCGTCTGCGGCTCCAACGGCTTCGTCACCATCGCAACGGATGGTGCGCTCTCGGCAGGCCTGGACCCCTCCATCATCAAGACTGAGCGTTATGGTGGTTAAACGCAGCGAAGCGCCCACGCTCATTCTTTTTCAACTTTCGATGTCCGGGAGATCAGTATGAGCCGCTTTGCTGAACCTGTTTTCGTAGCGGCTGGGCTACGGACACCCTTCGGCCGAGGTAGCGGGGCGTTGGCCAACTACGACGCGGTCTCGTTATCAGTGCCTGTGGTCCAGGCGATGGCGAATCTTGCGGAGCCCGACCTGGCTGTTTGGGGAACCGTCATACCCAACCTGGGATGGAGCAACATCGCTCGGGAAGTTTGGCTGGACGCCAAGCTCAACCCCAGCATCCCCGCGTTCTCCGTTGTCCTAGCGTGCTCGACCAGCATGACTGCAACCTTCGCTGCGGCAGGACTGCTTGGTGGCGGGACCGACCTGACAATGGTCGGCGGCGCAGAGGTCATGAGCAGGCCATCGCTTGCCTTAACCGCAGAAGCATCCAAGCGACTGACCGATCTGTTCGGGCAGGATCCGGCCGCGGCACTTTCGGCGCTGCAATCGCTGACGCCGCACGACTTCGTGCTTCCAACCAAGGGGTGGGCCAACCGCATCACCGGTCGGACGATGGGCGATCACATGGAGGAGACCGCCAAAGCTTGGCGTGTCTCGCGCGAAGCACAGGACGACTGGGCTCTAAAGAGCCACCAGCGAGCCGTCGCCGGCTGGGACAACGGCTTCTTCGACGACCTTGTCACCTCTCTGCCGGAGCTGGCGCGCGACGCGAACCCGCGAGCAGATACGTCTGCCGAGCGCCTCGCCGCCCTAAAGCCAGCCTTCGATCGGGAGAGCGGACAGGGCAGCCTGACGGCCGGCAACAGTTCCCCCATCACCGATGGAGCGGCCGGCTGCTGGGTTGCCAACGACGCGGGTCTGAGGAGACTCCCCGCCGGTACGCCTTTCGCGCGGCTCGTCGACTACGAAGTGTCGGCAGTCGACCTCCATACGGAAGGGCTCCTGATGGCGCCTTCCTACGGGATACCGCGCTTGCTCGCGCGGCATCGCCTCGGCTTCTCCGACATCGCTCTGTGGGAGATCCACGAAGCGTTCGCCGCCCAGGTGTTGGCCAATGTCGCGGCCATCGCCGATCCGGATTGGGTACGCGAAAAGGCCGGCGTCGAGGCCGCCATGGGCGAGTTCGATTGGACTCGGGTCAACCCCAATGGCGGTTCGGTAGCCATCGGACATCCCTTCGGGGCGACCGGCGCGCGCGATCTTAGCCAAGCGGTGAAGGAACTGTGGGCCCTGCCGGTGGGGTCGCGCGGGATCGTCAGCATCTGCGCTGACGGCGGCCAGGGCACCGTTGCTCTTCTTGAACGCGTTTGACCGGAGGATATTGATGAAGGCAATCCGCTTCCACGAATTCGGTGCTCCCGGCGTACTCCGCTATGAGGATGCTCCAAAGCCCGCCGTCAGGCCAGGCGAGGTTCTCGTCCGAGTGCATGCGGCTGGCCTCAATCCTCCGGATTGGTATCTCAGAGAAGGGTACAAGGCGCTGCCCCCCGAGTGGAGACCGCCGATCGAGTTGCCGGCCATACCCGGCTCGGACGTGTCCGGGATCGTTGAGGCTGTCGCCCCGGATGTCACAGCGTTTTCACCGGGTGACGAAGTTTTTGGAATGATCCGATTCCCAAGTTTTGGCGAAAGCCTGGGATACGCAGAGTACGTTTCGGCACCGGCATCAGATCTGGCGCTAAAACCTCGCGGCCTCGACCATGTTCATGCCGCTGCAGCGCCGATGTCGGGACTGACCGCGTGGCAGTACCTGATAGAGCTGGGTCATAGCGAACCCAATCCCCTGCAGCCCGGGAGGCACGACCCGGTCCCGTTGGAAGGCAAAAGCGTCATGATCAATGGCGCCGGCGGCGGTGTCGGTCACCTCGCACTGCAGTTAGCAAAACACAAGGGCGCGCGCGTGATAGCTATTGCGTCAGGCCGACACGAGACATTTCTGCGCGATCTCGGCGCAGACGAATTCATCGACTACACGAAAATCAAGGCGGAAGACTCGGTGCGCGAGGTGGACCTCGTCGTCGATGCAGTAGGTGGCCCGACAGCCAGTCGCTTCTTGCGTTCGATACGTCGCGGCGGCGCGCTTTTTCCAATCTTTCCGCTTGGCTTCGCGGGACACGATGAAGCCGCTAACCTTGGCGTTACGGTCTCTGCAACACAGGTACGATCCAACGGAGCCCAACTCGCCGAGTTAGGCCGATTGCTGGACAGCGGGACCGTTCGCGTCGCGGTCGATAGCACGTACCCCCTCTCGGAAGCGGCTGCCGCCCACGAGCGTGCTGAGGCGGGTCATATTCAAGGCAAGATTGTCCTCATCGTCGAAGGTGGCGATGCTGCAGTGACGCGTGAGGCTGGGACATCGGGCGGGCAGTGGCCGCCTCGCGTGCAAGGACATTGACGTGCTGAGCCTGAGCGCCAGTGCGGCCGACGCGGGGGCGGTTCAGCGAGCGAAGGCGCTTGCTGAACTCATGGTTCTCGACACACCGGACGAGCAGTCCTTCGACGATCTCGTGTTCGTTGCGGCTAAGGCCTGTGGCGTTCCTATCGCTCTGATCACGCTTCTCGACACCGACCGACAATGGTTCAAGGCCAAGTACGGGCTCGACGTGTGCGAGACGGATATCGAACATTCGGTCTGTCGGATCGACATCGACAAAGGCGACCTCCTAGAGATCGTCGATTTGACAGCCGATGCGCGAACGAAACGCAATCCACTTGTCACCGGCGAGAAGCACTTCAGGGCATATGCTGGCGCGCCGCTTGTCCTTCGATCCGGGGCGGTAGTCGGTCGGCTGTGTGTTATCGATACCGCTCCGCGGCCGGCAGGGCTGAGCGAGATGGAAAGGGCGATGCTCCAGGCGCTTGCCCGTCTCGCCAGCGAGAATCTCGAACTGCGTCGGATCGCCAAGGCTAGCGAGCGCCTAACTGAACTCCAGACTGCTCTTGTTGAGATCGGTGAGGTAATCCGCAGCAGTAGCGGCACAGAGGAGATGACGTCTGGCACCTCTGCCATCGTTGGTCGGACCCTCGCCACGGACCGAGCCGGGTTTGGAACCGTCGACCATGACGTCGAGACGATCAACGTTGAAACACACTGGACCGCACCGGGTGTGATGAGCATCGCCGGTCGACACCGGCTTGACGAGTTTGGGAGTTTGCACAAGCCACTCGTCGATGGCGACCCTCTGATAGTTAGGGACGCCCTGTCTGACGAGCGCGCGCTGCACAATCTCGATGGCGCGTTGCGAATTGGTATTCGCGCAGTGATCGACATGCCAGTGCGCGATCAGGGCAAGACAATTGCCGTTTTCTTTGTGCATTGCGGCACCCCCCGGCTCTGGCCCGCCGAAGAGATTGCATTCTTGCGGAGCGCTGCAGACCGACTTGAGGCAGGGGTCGCTCGGCATCGTGCCGAGCAGCGCCAGCACATCGTAAATGGTGAAATCGCGCATCGCCTGAAGAATACGCTCACCATGGTTCAGGCTATCGCGAGCCAAACCTTGCGAACCGTCACCGACCGCGATGCTGTTTACGCCTTCGAGGGCCGGCTGATGGCATTGAGCGCAGCACACGACGCCCTGCTCCAGACAAGCTGGACACAGGCTGATCTCCAAGCTGTTGCGGCGACCGTCATAGAAGCGATCGGATTTTCGGATCGGGTTAGAATGGCCGGATTGCCCGTGGCGCTAGGGCCAAGAGCGGCGCTGTCCTTTTCCCTCATCGTGCACGAACTTCTAACGAACGCCTGCAAGTACGGCGCTCTGACGAACGACTATGGGAAGGTGTCGCTGTCTTGGGGCGTCGAAGACAGCCAGGACGGCGATCTGCTGAAGATCGAGTGGCGAGAGCAGGGCGGACCTCCCGTTGTGCCGCCGACGCGTAAAGGCTTCGGCTCAAAGCTAATCAGCATCGGTTTGGTCGGTACTGGTGGCGTCGATCTTCGCTTCGATCCAGAAGGCCTCGCGGCGGACCTGCATGCCTCTATGCGCCAGTTGGTCCAGGCTTGATGGAGTACGTGTGTGGAATGAATAAACCAGTGGTGCTTGTCGTGGAAGATGAGCCACTTCTCCGTCTCTTTGCATCGGACATGATTGAAGAAGCCGGCTTCGAAGTGCTGGAAGCATCAGATGCCTCTGCTGCGCTCGTGGCTTTGGAAGAACGGCGCGACATCCGGGTCGTCTTCACCGACGTGGACATGCCGGGCGGCATCGACGGCATCATGCTGGCCATCCGTATTCGAAACAAATGGCCGACCATTCAGATCATAATCACGTCCGGAAGGCCGTGGCCGGAAGAGGCTGTTGTCCCACCGGATATTCCATTCTTTTCCAAGCCATACCGGCAAGACCGGGTGCTGGATGCGGTCAGGAAAATGGCTGCGTGATGACCTGGATCTTGCGGCCTTCCTCAAATCAGCCGTCACGTAGTTTTGCGCCCTCGCTCCCAGCCGTTCGAGAGTCGCGGTGATACTTAGGTTCTGCCGCGAAGGACTCACGTCACGCGTCAACGATTGGAGATGCAAAATGAAGCCAGAGGTCCTCCTCTATGTCACGAGTTGGTGCCCATACTGCCGCCGAGCGAAAGCGCTGCTTACAAAAAAGGGGGTGGCGTTCACGGAAGTCGACATCGAGGCTAGTGCGGAAAACCGAAAAGCGATGATCGACGTCTCAGGTCGAAGCACCGTGCCGCAGATATTCATCAACGGCACGCATGTGGGCGGGTCTGACGAACTCCATGCCCTCGATGCCAGAGGCGGGCTCGACCAGCTACTCGCCATCGAACGGCCACCAGTGACGTGAAATGGAGGAGAAAGAATTCGATACGGCTTTCGCTAGGCTACCGGACGGATATAGCGAGGGCACTTACAAAGCCCGGCGCTTCGGCGTTACAGTCCGCCGCTCCAAAGATGGCCGACGTAACAGCCTTTTTGCCCGAGAGCTGGCTGGAACCGACATCATCAGCTTCAACCTGTACCGCGTCTCAGCGGGCAAGGCTTCACTCAAGCCGTGTGAGATGTCTGCAGAAAAGGTCGTGGCATTCGTGCTCAGCTTTCGACCGGACGCATGAGCTTGGCTTCACCGCTAAACGCCGTGACCGTGATGGGCGCGAACCTGGGCCCCTAGGCTCCTTTCTGGTCGCCTGAACTATCGAAACTATAGTTACAGGTCATTGGACTTCGTCCTGAGGTAAATTCATTTTCTGTACCTTAGCGTGCGAAAGAATCGGCGCTGGTCTCTTGTGCAAGCCATCATTGAGGAAGTCCAAGCGATGACAGACTCCAGTGCTGAAACCGCGCCTTCACCATCTGACCTGGACGAAAGCGCGACCATGACGGTCGCGGATGCGCTGAAGATCATTTTGGCGAACAGCTATGCGGTCTACCTCAAGACCAAGAACTTTCACTGGCATGTCTCGGGCCCGTACTTCAGGGACTACCACCTGCTTCTCGACGAGCAAGCTGCGGAGATCCTCGCTGCTACCGATGCTATGGCTGAGCGCGCCCGGAAGACCGGTAATACGACCATCCGATCGATCGGCGATATCGCCCGCCACCAGACGATCAAGGACAACGACGCGGAGTTCGTCACGCCTCAGGACATGCTGGCGGAATTGCGCGCTGATAATCTTCACATGGTCGAGTCGCTGCGTCGCGCAAAGGACGTCGCCGACCAGGCGAAGGACAATGCGACCTCCGGCCTGATCGATACCTGGACCGACGAGGCGGAACGCCGTGCGTGGTTTCTTTTCGAAGTCAGCCGATAGGATTGCTGCTCAACGGATCGGATCGTTTCATGGCGTCTAACGATGCGCAGACCCAGTTTATGGAGACAGAGAGTGGTAGGATAGCCTTCGACGACACGGGCGGAACCGGACCTGTCGTCATCGGAATTCCGGGAATGGGCGACTTGCGATCCGAGTACCGCCTCGTGAAGCCTATGCTGCAGCATGCGGGATGCCGAGTGGTGACGATGGACGTCCGCGGGTTCGGAGAATCGTCGGCCGAGTGGCCGGACTACTCTGCGCGAGCGGTCAGCCGTGACGCCATCTCCATCCTCCAACAGTTGGGTGCCGGTCCAGCCACGATCATGGGCAACTCGTTCGCGGCCGGGTCTGCGCTCTGGGCTGCCAGGGAGTCTCCTGGCCTCGTCAACGGGGTGGTGCTGCTCGGGCCGATTGTCCGCGATCTTCCCCTCAAGACGATCCAGAAACTTGTCCTCTCGCTCGGATGCGCAGGCCCGTGGCGTACTTGGTTCTGGACCACGTACTGGAGCAGCCTTTTTCCGACGAAGCCGGCACCGGATCATGCTGAAGTGAAAGCGGCAATCGCCGCAAACCTCCGAGAGCCAAAACGCATGCAGGCTCTCTTGAAGATGCTGTCATTGTCGAAGTCTGACACCGCAGCGATCCTAGACGAAGTCTCCGTGCCGAGCCTCATCGTGATGGGCTCGAAGGATCCAGACTTCCCGGACCCCGTCGAAGAAGCTCGGAGCTTGGCTTCGAGGCTCAATGCCGAAACCATGATTGTTGCGGGCGCCGGGCACTACCCTCATGTAGAAATGGCGGACGATGTCGGACAGCGGATCATCGCGTTCGTCCGCCAGCTCGATAAGTCCGGCCCAGCCGTTGTGCCTTTGCGTAGGAGTTGAGGATGGCAAAGGTCGGCTTTGGTGGAGGCTGCCACTGGTGCACCGAGGGTGTTTTCCAAGCGTTGCGCGGCGTCACGCAGGTCGACCAGGGTTTTCTACAATCGATGGCGCCGGCAGACACCTGGGCGGAGGGGGTGATCGTCACCTTCGATCCCACGGTCATTGGATTGACGACGCTGTCCGAGGTCCATCTCAGGACGCACTCCGCCACTCGAGCCCGTTCGCTCCAAAGCAAATACCGCAGTGCAATTTACATATTTGAAGAGAGCCAGCGACATGAAGCTGAGCAAGCGGTTGCCCGCTTGGGCGAAGAGTCTAGCGAGACAGTGCACACCTTGGTGCTATCGTTTGCAGGCTTTAAGGCGTCGGATGCGCGCTACCAGAACTACTATCGAACCGATCCGAGTAGGCCTTTCTGTCAGCGCTACATTGATCCGAAGCTGGCGTATATTCGACAGCACTATTCAGCGTTTGCTCTGCCCAGATAGCCTGAAAGAGCGCTTAGGCATCCTTCCCCCGAGCCAGCACCGTATGCTCGGTGAACGCGATGGCTAGTCCAACATAGATGGCTTATCACAGGACGGGGTAGCGGCTGGGCCGAGCCTCATATTTGGACAAAAGGCGTTTCTTTCCTCGCCCGCACACCCGCTACAAAGTCCCCACCGGAACGGCCCACAATTCCATAGCGCAGCATCTGACCGGCGCCGGGCGCTGGCGAAGGCATCGCGGCCGAACCCGCCTATGTGCCCCCTACGCTATCCGTTTCTCCGACACCTGCCCGGAACACCTTCCACGGCTGTGAATGACGCAGCATGTATGTCCGTGCGGAAGCGTGAGGCACCGATTCCGGGCACTCAAATACAAGCCCGAAAGCGGCCTGAGGAGACTACCGCTACGATCAACTGAAGACGCGGCGGGACGGCCTGGATCGTGCAGCCGAAGGAGGCGATAGTGTCAGATAGCAAATTCCTTACCCCTGACGAGGTGGCTGAACGCTACCGTGGCGGCATTTCAGTCGGGACTCTTCGAAATTGGCGCGCGATGCGTCTCGGACCGTCCTACGTGAAAATTGGCAAAGCTGTGCTTTATCCCCTCGATGAGCTTGATGCGTGGGACGAAAAGAATAAGGTCCAGTGCCGTGCATCAAAGGGCCTCGAAGAGCGCACGTATGATCAGCCGTGATCGTCACGCTCGGTCATCGCGAACCGCCCCCAATCCCCGGAACCATTCGGCACCTCTAAGCGAAGTAGATCATATAAATCAACACGTTATGCGGACCATATGGATGGTTCACAACCACCCGTCCGGCGACCCGACGCCCTCGCAGGCCGACATCCAGATGACGCGCACCATCGTCGACGTGGCCAAGCCGCTGGGCATCGAGGTGCATGACCACATCATCGTCGGCAAGGACGGCCATGCCTCGCTGCGCGGGCTCAGGCTGATCTGAGCGCTGTCGGGATTCAGGGGGGTGAGGCAAAGCCTGCCCGTCCGTTGGCGCCACTCGATCTTTACTCGCACTAGCCGCTCCGCGCCGGGCCCTTTGCCCAGCCGCGGTGGTGTATGCGTGGCAAAACGCGCGGGACGACGCTTCGCTAAAAAGTCAAACAGTATGACTATTCAGCCGTTCTATCCTGTGTCATAGATGCCCCGTCCGAACGTGCCCGGCAGTGGCACGAGGGCATGACCCCATGGGAGAGCGCCAATGAAACTCAAAGCCATGCTTCTCGCGACCGCCTTTGCCGGCGGGCTTTTCGTCGCCGGCGCCCAAGCGGCGGACCTGACCATTGGTTTCTCGCAGATCGGCTCGGAATCGGGCTGGCGCGCGGCTGAGACCACCGTCTCGAAGTCCGAAGCCAAGAAGCGCAACATCACCTTCAAGATCGCCGACGCCCAGCAGAAGCAGGAGAACCAGATCAAGGCGATCCGCTCCTTCATCGCGCAGGGCGTGGACGCGATCTTCCTCGCGCCGGTCGTCGCCACCGGCTGGGACTCGGTGCTGAAGGAAGCGAAGGAAGCCAAGATTCCGGTCGTGCTGCTCGATCGCGATATCGATCCCGCCGGCAAGGACCTCTACCTGACCGCCGTCACGTCGGATTCGGTACATGAGGGCAAGGTCGCGGGCGAATGGCTGGTGAAGACCGTCGCCGGCAAGCCGTGCAACGTTGTCGAACTTCAGGGCACCGTCGGCGCCTCGGTCGCCACCAACCGCAAGAAGGGCTTCGAGGACGGCATTGCCGGCGCCTCGAACGTCAAGATCGTCCGCAGCCAGACCGGCGACTTCACCCGTGCCAAGGGCAAGGAAGTGATGGAGAGCTTCATCAAGGCCGAAGGCGGCGGCAAGAACATCTGCGCGGTCTATGCGCATAATGACGACATGATGGTGGGCGCCATCCAGGCGATGAAGGAAGCCGGGCTGAAGCCGGGCACCGACGTGCTCACCGTATCGATCGACGCCGTGCCGGACATCTTCAAGGCGATGGCGGCCGGCGAGGCCAATGCCACGGTCGAACTGACGCCCAATATGGCTGGCCCGGCCTTCGACGCCGTCCTTGCCTACAAGGCCAAGGGCACCGTGCCGCCGAAGTGGATCCAGACGGAATCGAAGCTTTACACCCAGGCCGACAATCCCATGGCGGTCTACGAGTCCAAGAAGGACCTCGGCTACTGAGCCGATCGCGCGGCTCGCTCGAGCGCGCCGCTCCGCCCGGCCGCGACCCGTCATCCCCGGCGCGTCGCGGCCGACGGTCCCCTTCGGAGGCTCTCATGCATTCCCCTGATCCGACCCTTCCGCCGACCGCTGCCGCCCATGCGCGGCCGCCGCTGCTCGACGTGGCGGGCTTCAGCAAGTCCTTTGCCGGCTTCGTTGCGCTTAAGCAGGTCGACTTCACGCTGCGCCATGGGGAGATTCATGCCCTGCTGGGCGAGAACGGCGCCGGCAAATCGACCCTCATCAAGACGATGACCGGCGTGGTACAGCGCGACCTCGGGACCCTGCGCCTCGACGGCGAGGAGATATCGCCGCGCTCGGCCGCCGAGGCGGCGCAGGCCGGCATCGCCACGGTCTATCAGGAAGTGAACCTCGCCCCGAACCTCTCGGTCGCGCAGAACCTGTTTCTCGGCCGCCAGCCGACGCGGTTCGGGCTGGTGCGCGATCGCGAGATGCGCCGGCGCGCCGAGGCACTGCTCGCCGAGTTCGGCCTGTCGATCGACGTCAGCGCGCCGCTTGAGAGCTATTCCGTCGCGATCCAGCACATCGTTGCCATCGCTCGCGCCGTCGACCAGTCCGCGCGCGTGCTGATCCTCGACGAGCCGACGGCGAGCCTCGACGCCCACGAGGTCGAGGTGCTGTTCGCCGTGATGCGCCAGCTCAAGGCGCGCGGCATCGGCATCGTGTTCGTCACCCATTTCCTCGATCAGGTCTATACGATCTGCGACCGTATCACCGTGCTGCGCAATGGCCGCCTCGCCGGCACCGCGCCGATCGCGGAGCTGCCGCGGATCGAACTCGTTACGCTAATGCTGGGCCGCGAACTGAGCGAGGCGACGTCGGCGCGCCGCGGGCCTGTGACCGCCCCGGTGCGCGAGCCCGTCGCGGTCTTCGAGGGCTATGGCAAGGCCGGCTATCTCGCCCCCTTCGACCTCTCCTTGCATGCCGGCCAAGTCGTCGGCCTCGCCGGGCTGCTCGGCTCCGGGCGCACCGAGACGGTCCGCCTGGTGTTCGGAGTCGAGAAGGCGGATTGCGGCGCGGCGCGGACGGGGGAGGGCGCGGGGACGGTGGGCTCGCCGCGCGAGGCGATGCGGCTCGGCTTCGGCTATTGCCCGGAGGAGCGCAAGACCGAGGGCATCGTCGCCGAGCTTTCGGTGCGTGAGAACATCGTGCTGGCGCTTCAGGCCCAGCGCGGGCCGCTGCGGCCGCTGTCGCGCCGTGAGCAGGACGAGATTGCGGCGCGGTTCATCCGGCTGCTCGACATCCGTCCGCCCGATCCTTCCCGTCCCATCGGCCTGCTCTCCGGCGGCAACCAGCAGAAGGCGCTGCTCGCCCGCTGGCTCGCCACCAAGCCGCGCCTGCTCATCCTCGACGAGCCGACGCGCGGCATCGATGTCGGCGCCCATGCCGAGATCATCAAGTTGATCCGCGATCTGTGCGCCGAGGGCATGGCGCTGCTGGTCGTCTCCTCGGAGCTGGAGGAACTCGTGACCTATGCCGACGAGGTGGTCGTGCTGCGCGACCGCGCCCATGTCGCCCGCCTGCGCGGCGAGGCGGTCACGGTGCCCTCCATCCTCGCCGCGATCGCCGAGGCGCCGGCTTCGGCCGCGATGCCGGCATGAGGGAGGGTAGCGTGGCGCGACGTCTTCCATCCATCGGCACCTCGCAGGTCGTCGCGCTCGCGGTGATCCTCGCCGCGAACTGGCTGGTGTCGCCGCAGTTCTTCGACATTCGCCTGCAGGACGGGAGGCTGTTCGGCAGCCTCATCGACGTGCTGAACCGCGGCGCGCCGGTCGCGCTGCTGTCGATCGGCATGGTGCTGGTCATCGCCATGCGCGGCATCGACCTGTCGGTCGGCGCGGTCATGGCGATCTGCGGGGCGATCGCGGCCAGCCTCGCCGACAGCCATTCACTGCCCGTGGTGCTGGCGGCGGCGCTCGGCGCCGGGCTCGCCTGCGGCCTGTGGAACGGCTTCCTGGTCGCCGTGCTCGGCATCCAGCCGATCGTGGCGACGCTCATCCTGATGGTGGCGGGGCGCGGCATCGCGCAGCTCATCACCGAGGGCCGCATCGTCACCTTCACCTCGCCGGAGCTTGCCTTTCTCGGCGGCGGGTCGGTGCTCGGCCTGCCGACCCCGGTGGTGCTCACGCTGGGCATGCTGGCGCTGACACTGCTCATCGTGCGCGGCACCGCGCTCGGGCTGATGATCGAGGCCACCGGCGGCAATCCGCGCGCCAGCGCGCTCGCCGGCATCGGGACACGGCTCATTACAGTTTCGGTCTATATGTGGAGCGGCCTGTGCGCGGCGCTCGCCGGCATCGTCGCCAGCGCGGATATCCTTGGCGCTGACGCCAACAATGCCGGGCTGTGGCTGGAGCTGGACGCCATCCTCGCCGTGGTGATCGGCGGCACCTCGCTGTTCGGCGGGCGCTTCTCCATCATCCTGGCGGTGGTTGGCGCGCTCATCATCCAGGCGATGAACACCGGCATCCTGCTCTCGGGCCTGCCGCCCGAGACCAATCTCGTCGTGAAGGCGGTCGTGGTGCTCACCGTCCTGCTGGCGCAGTCACCACGTCTCGGCGGCTATGTCGCCGGTTTTTCCTTCCGCCGCCGGAAGCCGTGAGGAGGCACTCTTGACCCGCTCGCCCGCTGCCTCGCTTCTCGGCCGGCTCATGCCGGTGATCGCCACCACCGTAGTGTTCGTCGCCGGCTTTCTCCTCTGTTCGGCGGCCTATCCGAACTTCGCCTCGCTGCGCGTGGTCATGAACCTGCTCACCGACAATGCCTTCCTCGGCATCGTCGCGGTCGGCATGACCTTCGTGATCATCTCCGGCGGTATCGACCTCTCGGTCGGTTCGGTGATCGGCTTCACCACCGTGTTCCTGGCGCTGGCGATCGAGCGGCTGGGCATGCCGCCGCTCGTCGCCTTCGTGGCAATCCTCGCGATCTGCGCCGCCTTCGGCGCGGCCATGGGCGCGGTCATCCAGTATTTCGAGCTACCGCCCTTCATCGTTACGCTTGCCGGCATGTTCCTGGCGCGCGGGGTGAGCTTCCTGCTCTCCACCGAATCCCTCCCGATCACCGCCGATCTGTATGCGCACCTGTCCGATCACGCGGTGGCGCTCGGCGGCGGGGCGCGGCTGACCGTGCCGGCCATGATCATGCTGGCGGTGGTGCTGGGCGGCATGGTGCTGCTGCACCTCACCCGCTTCGGTGCCAATGTCTATGCGCTGGGCGGCTCGCGCGTCGCGACGGGACTTATGGGCATCAACGTCGCCCGCACCACGGTGCTGATCTACACGCTCTCCAGCGTGCTCGCCGGGCTCGCGGGCATCGTGTTCTCGCTCTACACCTCGTCGGGCTACTCGCTTTCCGCCGTGGGCGTCGAGCTCGACGCCATCGCGGCGGTGGTGATCGGCGGCACGCTGCTGTCCGGCGGCTATGGCTTCGTGTTCGGCTCCTTCCTCGGCGTGCTGATCCAGGGCCTGATCCAGACCTACATCAGCTTCGACGGCTCGCTGTCGAGCTGGTGGGCGAAGATCGCGACCGGGCTCCTGCTCTTCGCCTTCATCGCCTTCCAGCAGCTGACCCTCCATCTCGCCCGCCGCCCGCGGCGCCGTTCACGCCTCGCCGCCGCAGGAGCCGCGCCATGACCTCGCAGATCATCGTCATCCCCGCGCGCCGCGCCCATTCCAACCATGGCGAGGTCGCCCGGACCATCGGCATCGACATCATCGCCGGGCGCTATGGCGAGGGCTGCAAGCTGCCGGGCGACGCCGAGCTTACCTTGCTGTTCGGCGTCTCCCGCCCAGTGCTGCGCGAGAGCGTGAAGACGCTGGTCGCCAAGGGCCTGCTTTCCACCAAGGCCCGCGTCGGCACCGTGGTGCGCGAGCGCGCCTTCTGGAACATGTTCGATCCCGACGTGCTGGCCTGGCACCTCGACGCCGGCATCGACAAGCGCTTCCTGCGCGACCTCTCGGAAATCCGGCTGGCCGTGGAACCCCGCGCCGCGGCGCTGGCCGCCGAGCGCCATAGCGAGGAGGACCTCGCGGTGATGCGCGAGGCCGTGGCCCGCATGAAGGTGGAGCCCGGCGCCTCGGACCGTTTCGCCGATGCCGATCTCACCCTTCATGTCGCGGTGGCCACGGCCTCGGGCAACCCGTTCATGCGTTCGATCGGCGCGGTGATCGAGGCGGCGCTGCGCGCCTCCTTCACGCTGAGCGCGCCGGGCGATGCGCGCGAGCACGACATCGCGGTCGCCGCGCATGAGCGCATCGTCGAGGCGATCGGCGACCGCGATGCCGAGGCTGCCGCCGCAGCGATGACCAACGTGATCTTCAATGGCCTGCGCCGCCATGGCGCGGCCGGCTGAACGGGTGCCCCATGAGTAACGACGATCCGACCAAAGGCACGAAGGCGCTGCGCAGCCAGCAATGGTTCGGCCGCCAGGACAAGATGGGGTTCTACTACCGCTCCTTCCTGAAGAATTCCGGCCAGCCGCAGGACCGCTTCGAGGGCCGCCCGGTGATCGGCATCTGCAACACCTGGTCGGAACTCACTCCCTGCAACATCCATTTCCGCGACCTCGCCGAGCATGTGCGGCGCGGCGTGCTGGATGCGGGCGGCTATCCGCTGGAGTTTCCGGTCTCCTCGCTCGGCGAGGTGACGATGCGCCCGACCGCCATGCTGTTCCGCAACCTCGCCTCCATGGATGTCGAGGAGGCGATCCGCGCGCACCCGCTCGACGGCGTGGTGCTGCTGATGGGCTGCGACAAGACCACGCCGGCGCTCCTGATGGGCGCGGCCTCCGCCGACCTGCCGGCCATCGGCGTCTCCGGCGGGCCGCAGCTGCGCGGGGTCTATCGCGGCCAGATCATCGGCTCCGGCACCAACATCATCTCGATGAGCGAGCAACTGCGCGCCGGCGAGATCACGCTGGCGGAATTCCATGAGGCCGAGGCGGCGATGAACCGATCCTCCGGCTCCTGCATGACCATGGGCACCGCCTCCACCATGGCCTCGATGGTCGAGGCGCTGGGTCTCGGCATGCCAGAAAACGCGGCGATTCCCGCCGTCGACGCCCGGCGCAACCTGCTGGCCCGCATGGCCGGCCGGCGCATTGTCGAGATGGTGGGCGAGGACCTTAAGCCCTCTGAGATCCTCACCCGCGCCGCCTTCGAGAATGCCATCCGCACGCTGGCCGCGATCGGTGGCTCCACCAATGCGGTGGTGCATCTGCTCGCAATCGCCGGCCGGGTCGGCGTCGAGCTGACGCTGGCCGATTTCGACCGGCTCGGCCGCGACATGCATTGCCTCGTCGACCTGATGCCATCCGGCCGCTTCCTAATGGAGGATTTCTACTATGCCGGCGGTCTGCCGGCGGTGTTGCGCGCGCTCGGCGAGCGCGGCCTGCTGCACAAGGACGCGCGCACCGTGAACGGGCGCAGCATCTGGGAGAATGTCGAGAAGGCGCCGAACTACAATCCCGAGGTCATCACCTCCTTTGAGGCGCCGTTCAAGGTCGATGCCGGCATCGCCATCCTCACCGGCAACCTCGCCCCGAATGGCGCGGTCATCAAGCCCAGCGCCGCCTCGCCTCAACTGATGCAGCACACCGGCCGCGCCGTGGTGTTCGAGAGCGTCGAGGAGATGCACCACGCGGTGAACGACGAGGCGCTCGACATCGACGAGAGCTGCATCATGGTGCTGAAGAACTGCGGGCCGAAGGGCTATCCCGGCATGGCCGAGGTCGGCAACATGCCGCTGCCCGCCAAGCTGCTGCGTCAGGGCGTGCGCGATATGATCCGCATTTCCGATGCCCGCATGTCCGGCACGGCCTATGGCACGGTGGTGCTGCACGTCGCGCCCGAGGCGACCGCCGGCGGGCCGCTGGCGCTGGTGCGCAACGGCGATCTCATCACGCTCGACGTCCCCGCCCGCTCGCTGCACCTGCATGTGGACGAGGCCGAGCTCGCCGCCCGCCGCGCCGCCTGGGTGCCGCCGGAGCCCCATGCCAGCCGCGGCTACCAGCGCCTGTACATCGACCATGTGCTGCAGGCCGACCGCGGCGCCGATTTCGATTTCCTCGTCGGGCGCACCGGCTCGCCGGTCCCGCGCGACAACCACTGAGGCTGCATGATGACGACCACCGCCGCCGCCGGCCCCTATAAGGGCGTCTTCCCTGTCGCGCCGACCGTGTTCGACGCCGAGGGCCGGCTCGACCTCGACGGCCAGAAGCGCGCCATCGATTTCATGATCGATGCCGGCTCCCATGGTCTGTGCATCCTCGCCAATTTCTCCGAGCAGTTCGTGCTGACCGACGAGGAGCGCGATCTCGTGATGGAGACGGTGCTGGATCATGTCGCCGGCCGGGTGCCGGTGATCGTCACCACCACCCATTTCGCCACCCATATCTGCGCCGAGCGATCAAGGCGGGCGCAGGAGCTGGGCGCGGCCATGGTGATGATCATGCCGCCCTATCACGGCGCCACCTTCCGCGTGCCGGAAGCCTCCATCTACGCCTTCTACAAGGCGGTCTCCGATGCCATCGACATCCCGATCATGGTGCAGGATGCCCCCGTGGCCGGCACGCCGCTCTCCGTGCCCTTCCTCGCGAAGATGGCGCGCGAGATCGAGCACCTCGCCTATTTCAAGATCGAGGTGCCGCAGGCCGCCGGCAAGCTGCGCGCGCTGATCGAGGCCGGCGGCGACGCCATCATCGGGCCGTGGGACGGCGAGGAGGCGATCACCCTGATGGCCGATCTCGACGCCGGCGCCACCGGCGCCATGACCGGCGGCGGTTACCCGGACGGCATCCGCCAGATCCTCGACCCCTATGTCGCGGGTGACCGCGAGGCGGCACTCGACGCCTATATGCGCTGGCTGCCGCTGATCAACTACGAGAACCGGCAGACCGGCCTCGCCGCGTGCAAGATCCTGATGAAGGAAGGTGGCGTCATCGCCCATGACACGCTGCGCGCGCCGCTGCCGCCGGTCCACCCCGCCACGCGCGCCGGGCTGATCGAGATCGCCCGCCGGCTCGATCCCCTCGTTCTGCGCTGGGGCAAATGACATGACCACACGCGACATGATCACCGGCGCCATCCTCATCGGCTCGCGCGACCTGTCCACTACCGCGACGTTCCGTGCCGTCGACCCGTCGCGCGGCGTCGAGATCGAGCCGGCCTTCAGCGAGGCGGGGCCGGCCGAGGTCGAGAGTGCCGCACGCCTTGCGGCGGAGGCCTTCCCGCTCTACCGCGCCACCGTGCCGGAACGGCGGGCCGCCTTTCTCGACCTGATAGCGGCCAAGATCGAGGCCATCGGCGACGCCCTGATCGAGCGGGCGATGCAGGAGACCGGCCTGCCGGCAGCTCGGCTGCAGGGCGAGCGGGCCCGCACCATCGGACAGTTGCGGCTGTTCGCGGGCTGGGTGCGCGCCGGCGGCGCCGACGAGCCGCGGCTCGATCCGCCGCAGCCCGACCGCAAGCCCCTGCCGCGCGCGGATCTGCGGCTGCGCCATATCGGCGTTGGGCCGGTGGCGGTGTTCGGCGCCTCCAATTTCCCGCTGGCCTTTTCGGTGGCCGGCGGCGACACCGCCTCCGCGCTCGCCGCCGGCTGTCCGGTCATCGTCAAGGGCCACCCCGCCCATCCCGGCACTTCCGAGCTGGTTGGCCGCGCGATCCGCGAGGCGGTACGGGAGAGCGGTCTGCCGGAGGGCGTGTTTTCGCTGCTCACCGGTCGCTCCAACGAACTGGGCGGCGCGCTGGTCGCCGATCCCCGCATCATGGCGGTCGGCTTCACCGGCTCCCGCGCCGGCGGCCTCGCCCTGATGAGGATCGCCGCGAACCGCCCGGTGCCGATCCCGGTCTATGCCGAGATGAGCAGCATCAATCCGGTGTTCCTGCTGCCCACCGCGCTGGCCGAACGCGCCGAGGCGCTGGCCGCCGGCTTCGTCGCCTCACTGACGCTGGGCGCGGGCCAGTTCTGCACCAATCCGGGGCTCGTCATCGCCCTTGCGGGCGAGGGGTTCGACCGCTTCATCACCGCCGCCGGCACGGCGGTTTCGGCGGCGCCGGCGGCGACCATGCTCACCCCCGGCATCGCCGGCGCCTATGGCAAGGGTGTCGCTGGGCTCGAAGGCAGTGCCGGTGTGACGGAGATTGCCCGGGGCGCCGATGCAGGGCCGAACAGTTGCCGCCCGGCTCTGTTCGTGGCGCAGGCGGGCGCCTTCCTTACCGAGCCCGTGCTTTCGCACGAGGTGTTCGGCGCGTCGTCCCTCGTCATACGCTGCGCCGACGCGGCCGAGATGCGGGAGGTCGCCCGCGCGCTGGAAGGCCAGCTCACCGCCACGCTGCATCTGGAACCGGCGGATCACGCGCTGGCGGCGGAGCTGCTGCCGCTGCTGGAGGAGAAGGCCGGGCGTATCCTCGCCAATGGCTGGCCGACCGGCGTCGAGGTCTGCCACGCCATGGTTCATGGCGGCCCGTTCCCGGCCACCGGCGACGCGCGCTCCACCTCGGTCGGCACGCTCGCCATCCGCCGCTTCCTGCGGCCGGTCTGCTACCAGGATCTGCCGGACGCGCTGCTGCCCCCCGCGGTGCGGGACGGCAATCCCCTGCACCTGCCGCGCCTCGTCGACGGCATCATGGACGCCCCCACGGAGCCCCGCTCATGAACCCGCTCCGCCTCGCCATTGTCGGCCTCGGCAAGATCGCCCGCGACCAGCACATTCCCGCCATCGCCGCGACGCCGGGCATCGAACTCGCGGCAGTCGCCAGCCGCAACGCGGCGCTCGACGGCATCGCCCATTTCGCCACGCTCGACGACATGCTGGCGGACGGGCTGGAGATCGACGCGGTCGCGCTGTGCACGCCGCCTCAGGTCCGGCGCGGCCAGGCCGCGCTCGCGCTGGCCTCAGGCAAGCATGTGCTGCTGGAGAAGCCGCCCGGCGCGACGGTGAGCGAGCTGGCGCCGCTGACGGCGGCGGCAGAGGCGACCGGCCGCACCCTGTTCGCCACCTGGCACTCGCGCTTCGCGGCTGCCGTCGAGCCGGCGCGGGCCTTCCTCGCGGATCACAACATTCGCTCGGTGACCATCGAGTGGAAGGAGGATGTGCGGGTCTGGCATCCGGGGCAGGAATGGATCTGGGAGCCGGGCGGGCTCGGCGTGTTCGATCCGGCGATCAACGCGCTGTCGATCCTCACCCGCATCCTGCCGCGCCCGGTGTTCCTCACCTCAGCGCATCTCGCCTTTCCCGCCAATCGGGCGGCGCCGATCGCCGCCGAGCTGGACATGGCCGACACGGAAGGCGTGCCGATCCGCGCCGAGCTCGATTTCCTGCAGACCGGCTCGCAGACCTGGGACATCCGCGTCGAAACCGACGCCGGCAATCTCACTCTGTCCTCCGGCGGCGCGAAGCTGTTCCATGACGGCGTGGCGCTGATCAACGCGAAGGAGGCGGAATATGCCGGCATCTACCGGCATTTCGTCGAGCTGATCCGCGCCGGGCGCTCCGACGTCGACGCCACCCCGCTCGCCCTCGTTGCCGACGCCTTCCTGCTTGGCCGGCGCACCATTGTCGACCCTTTCGAGTACTGAGCGATGAGCACCGCTTCCGCCCTCGACACGCTCCAGATCGACCGCTTCGGCACGCTGCCCGACGGCGCGCCGGTGGAGTGCATCCGCCTGCGGGGGGCGGACGGGTTCGAAGTGGCGATCCTCACGTTGGGCGCCACCGTGCAGGCTCTGCATGTGCCGGACCGCGACGGCACGCCGGGGGATGTCGTGCTCGGCCACGACACGCCGGAGGACTATCTGCGGGAGCGCCGCTTCTTCGGCGCGACGGTCGGGCGCTACGCCAACCGCATCGCGGGCGGGCGCTTCGCGCTCGACGGGCGGAGCTGCCGCATTCCGGCCAATGACGGGCCGAACGCGCTCCATGGCGGGCCGGACGGCTTCGACCGCCGGCTCTGGACCATCGAGGAGGCGACCGGCGGCGCCGCGCCCTCGGTCACGCTCGGCCTCGTCAGCCCGGACGGCGACCAGGGCTTTCCCGGCGAGCTGCGCGTGCGCGTCACCTACCGCGTCAGCGGCACCGAGCTCGGCATCACTTTCGAGGCGACGACCACGGCGCCGACCATCGTCAACCTCACCCATCACGGCTATTTCAACCTCGCCGGCGTCGAGCAGGCCGGCGACGTGCTCGGCCATGTCCTCACGCTCCACGCCGACGCCTATCTGCCGGTCGACGCCGGGGCGATCCCGACCGGCGGTCCGGCCGCCGTGGCCGGCACGCCGTTCGATTTCCGCAGCGCGACCCCGATCGGCGAGCGGATCCGCGAGGCGCATGAAGAGCTCCAGCTCGGGCGCGGCTACGATCATAATTTTTGCCTGCGCGACCCGGCGGCCGATGCGCCGCGCCTCGCCGCCCGTGTCGAGCACCCTGGCTCCGGACGGGTGATGGAGCTGTTCACCGATCAGCCGGGCCTGCAGTTCTATTCCGGCAATTTCCTCGACGGCACGGCGGCGGGGAAGTTTGGGCGGCTCCATCGCCAGTCCGATGCCTTCTGCCTGGAACCGCAAGCCTGGCCCGATTCGCCGAACCGGCCCGACTTCCCGTCCGCGCGGCTCGACCCCGGCGAGACCTATCGCCACGTCTCGATCTACCGCTTCTCGACCCTTTGACCCCGGAGCGCACCATGCACGGCACATCTCCCAAACCCGAGCGTCCGCTCCGCTCCCGCGCCTGGTTCGACAACCCGGACAATGTCGACATGACCGCGCTCTATCTGGAGCGCTACCTCAATTTCGGCCTCAGCCAGGAGGAGTTGCAGAGCGGGCGGCCGATCATCGGCATCGCCCAGACCGGCTCGGACCTCTCGCCCTGCAACCGGCACCACCTCGAACTCGCCAAGCGCACCCGCGAGGGCATACGCGAGGCCGGCGGCATCGCCATCGAATTCCCGGTGCACCCGATCCAGGAGACTGGCAAGCGCCCCACCGCCGGGCTTGATCGTAACCTCGCTTATCTCGGCCTCGTCGAGGTGCTGTACGGCTACCCGCTCGACGGCGTGGTGCTCACCATCGGCTGCGACAAGACCACGCCGGCCTGCCTGATGGCGGCGGCGACCGTCAACATCCCGGCCATTGCGCTATCGGTCGGGCCGATGCTCAACGGCTGGTACAAGGGCCAGCGTACCGGCTCCGGCACCATCGTGTGGAAGGCGCGCGAGCTGCTGGCCAAGGGCGAGATCGACTATCAGGGCTTCGTGAAGCTGGTGGCCTCCTCGGCGCCCTCGACCGGCTATTGCAACACCATGGGCACGGCGACGACGATGAACTCGCTCGCCGAGGCGCTGGGCATGCAGCTGCCGGGCTCGGCGGCGATACCCGCGCCGTATCGCGACCGCCAGGAGATCGCCTACCGCACCGGGCTGCGCATCGTGGAGATGGTGCGCGAGGACCTCAAGCCCTCGGACATCCTCACCCGCGACGCCTTCCTCAACGCCATCCGGGTGAATTCCGCCATCGGCGGCTCGACCAATGCGCCGGTCCACCTCAACGCGCTGGCGCGCCATGTCGGCGTGGAGCTCTCCATCGACGACTGGCAGACCTATGGCGAGGAAGTGCCGCTGCTCGTGAACCTCCAGCCGGCCGGCGAGTATCTCGGCGAGGACTATTACCACGCCGGGGGGGTGCCGGCCGTGGTCAACCAGCTGATGGGGCAGGGGCTGATCGCCGAGGATGCCATCACCGCCAATGGCCGCACGCTGGGCGACAATTGCCGGGCAGCGCGGATCGAGGACGAGGCGGTGATCCGCCCCTATGAGCGGCCGCTAAAGGAGAACGCCGGCTTCCGTGTGCTGCGCGGCAATCTGTTCTCCTCCGCCATCATGAAGACCAGCGTGATCTCAGCCGAGTTCCGTGTCCGCTATCTCTCCAATCCCGACGACCCGGAAGCCTTCGAGGGCCGCGCCGTGGTGTTCGACGGGCCGGAGGACTACCACGCCCGCATCGACGATCCCGCTCTCGCCATCGACGAGACGACGATCCTGTTCATGCGCGGCGCCGGGCCGGTCGGCTATCCCGGCGCGGCGGAAGTCGTGAACATGCGGGCGCCCGACTACCTGATCAAGGCGGGCGTCCACGCACTGCCGTGCATCGGCGATGGCCGGCAGTCCGGCACGTCGGGCTCGCCTTCGATCCTCAACGCCTCGCCGGAAGCGGCGGCCGGCGGCGGGCTCGCCTTGCTGCGCACCGGCGACCGGGTGCGCATCGACCTGAGGCGCAACAGCGCCAACATGCTGGTGCCGGAGGAGGAGCTTGAACGGCGCCGGCAAGAATTGGCGGCGGCGGGCGGCTATGCCTATCCCGCCAGCCAGACGCCGTGGCAGGAAATCCAGCGCCGCTTCGTCGGCCAGCTCGATACCGGCGCGGTGCTGGAGCCCGCGGTCGACTATCAGCGGATCGCCCAGACCAGGGGGATGCCGCGTGACAACCACTAGCGCATTCCCCACTAGCCCATCCCCGGCCGCCACGATCGCGGCACCCGAGGCGCTGCCGGCGGAGCTGCTGTGCGACCAGCGCTGCCATCTGGGCGAGGGGCCGAACTACGACGCGGCGAGCGACACTGCCTGGTGGTTCGACATTCTCGAACGTTGCCTGTTCGAGGCGCGGCTCGGCACCGGTGAGATCGTAGCCCACGATCTGCCGGTGATGGCGAGCGCGCTCGCCATGATCGACGACCGCAGCCAGTTGCTGGCGACCGAGCACGGCCTGATGCGCCGCGACATCGCCGGCGGCACGCTCGCCATGGTCGCGCCCGTGGAAGCGGACAATGCGGCGACGCGCTCCAACGACGCGCGGGTGCACCCGAGCGGGACGTTCTGGTTCAGTACGATGGGCCGGCGCGCTGAGCCAGGCGCCGGGACGATCTATGCCTGGCACGCCGGCACGGTGCGCCCGCTTTTTCCCGCCATCACCATACCCAATGCCATCTGCTTCTCGCGTGACGGCGCGACCGGCTACTTCGCCGACACTGCGGAGAACGCCCTCTACCGCGTTCGCCTCGACCCGGCGACCGGGCTGCCGCTGGAGGCGCCCGTCGTGCTCCATCGCCACCGCGGGCAAGGCGGCCTGGACGGCGCGGTGATCGATGCCGACGGGCGGCTCTGGTGCGCCATCTGGGGGGACGCGCGGCTCAACGCTTATTCGCCGGAAGGCGAACTCGTGCGCAGCGTTGCCGTTCCGGCGTCGCAGGCGAGCTGCCCGGTCTTCGTCGGGCGCGGCTTCGACCGGGTGCTGGTGACCTCGGCCTGGCAGCACATGGACGAGGCGGCCCGCGCCGCCGATCCGCATCACGGACGGACCTTCGTGCTCGACATCGGGGTGCGCGGGCTTGCCGAGGCGCGCGCAAGGCTTGGAGGCGTGTGATGTGCGCGCTCTCTCATGTCGTGGTCGACTGGGGCACGTCGAGCTTCCGGCTGTGGACGCTCGACGGCGACGGCCGGGTGCTCGGCGAGCGGCGCAGCGGGCAGGGGCTCGCCGCCTCGGCCGAGGCGGGGTTCGAGAACGTGCTGGAGAGCCATCTCGCCGCGCTCGGCGTTGCCGAGGGCGTGCCGGTGATGATGTGCGGCATGGTGGGATCGCGCGGCGGCTGGGTCGAGGCCGCCTATGTCGACATGCCCGCAAGGCTCGAACATGTCGTCGGGCAGGCCGTCGAGGTGCCCTCGGCACGCCGCCCCATCCGCATCCTGCCCGGCCTCGCCCAGCGCAATCCGGCCCAGCCGGACGTGATGCGGGGCGAGGAGACGCAGTTGCTTGGGTTGGCACGGCAGGGCTTCGGCGGTCTCGCCTGCCTGCCCGGCACCCATTCCAAATGGGTGGTGGTGGAAGATGGCGCGGTCCGAAGCTTCGCCACCTTCATGACCGGCGAACTGTTCCAGTTGCTGCGCAGCACCTCGGTGATTTTGCCGGCGGTTGCCGGGGCCGAGACCGTCGATGCCGGTTCCCCGGCCTTCGCGGCCGGCGTGCGCGAGGGCCTCGACGCGCCCGAGCGGCTCGCCAGCGACCTGTTCCGCCTGCGGGCGTCCTGGTTGCTGGCGGGACAAAAGCCCCAAGCCGCGCTCGACCGCCTGTCGGGCGTGCTGCTCGGGGTGGAAATCGCCGGCGCGCGGTCGAGCTTCGGCGGGCTCGACGGTCTTGCGCTCGTGGCGTCCGGCCCGGCCGCCCCGGCCTATCGCACGGCGCTCTCCCTCGCCGGGGTCGTCGGCGTCGCGGCGTTCGACGCCGACGAACTCGTCCGCGCCGGCCTTCACGCCGCCGCGTGCGCCGCCTTCCGGCCGGAAAGGAGCCTTGCATGACGACCACGATCCACGCCCGCGTTCCCTGGCCGACGATGCGGCGCCCGCTAGTCGCGATCCTGCGCGGCGTGCGCCCGGACGAAGCTGAGGGCATCGTCGATGCCCTGATCGAGGAAGGTTTTGAGGCGATCGAGATCCCGCTCAATTCGCCCGAGCCGTTCGCCTCTATCGAGATTGCGGCGCGGCTGGCCCCACAGGGCGTGCTGATCGGCGCCGGCACCGTGCTGGAGTGCGCGGAGGTCGACCGGCTGGCGGCGGCCGGCGGACGCCTCGTGGTCAGCCCGAATGTCGATCCGCAGGTGCTGGCGCGGGCCGCCGGCCACGGCATGGTGACCATGCCGGGCGTGCTGACCCCGACCGAGGCGCTGCTCGCGGTAAGGTCCGGCGCCTCCGCGCTCAAGTTCTTTCCCGCGAACCTGCTCGGCCCCGCCCTCATCCAGGCCATCGCGGTGGTGCTGCCGCCGGGCACGGTGGTCGGCGCGGTCGGGGGCGTCGGCGCGAATGAGTTCGCCGCCTATGCGCGCGCCGGCATCCGCACCTTCGGCCTCGGCTCCAGCCTCTACCGGCCCGGCGCCGCGCCCGGCGAGGTGAAGGCGAAGGCACGCGCCGTGATCGCGGCCTATGACGCCGCCTTCGCCCTGTCACGGGAGACACTGCGCGCCGACCGGTGAGGCGCGATCCCTTCAAGCGGGACATTCCCGCCAACAACCCGGCACGCCGAAGGCGTCCAAGGAAACGCAGACCACGGAACGCTCAAGGAGCTGAACATGAAACGCCTCACGACGCTGTTTTCCGCCGCCGCGCTGTCGCTCGGCGCCCTATCGCTCGCCCTCCCGGCCGCCGCGCAGGACAAGGGCACGGTCGGCATCGCCATGCCGACCAAATCCTCCGCCCGCTGGATCGCCGACGGCGACAACATGGTGAAGGTGCTGAAGGAACGCGGCTACGGCACCGATCTGCAATATGCCGAAGACGACATCCCCAACCAGCTCTCGCAGATCGAGAACATGGTGACCAAGGGCGCGAAGGTGCTGGTGATCGCCTCGATCGACGGCACGACGCTCTCGGACGTGCTGAAGCAGGCCCAGGCCCAGGGAATCAAGGTCATCGCCTATGACCGCCTGATCCGCGACACGCCGAATGTCGACTATTACGCGACCTTCGACAATTTCCAGGTCGGCGTGCTGCAGGCGGAATCCCTGCTCAAGGGGCTCGGCTATCCTGAGAACAAGGGCCCCTTCAATGTCGAGCTGTTCGGCGGCTCGCCGGACGACAACAACGCCTATTTCTTCTACGATGGCGCCATGTCGGTGCTGAAGCCGCTGATCGACAACGGCACGCTGAAGATCGCCTCCGGCCAGATGGGCATGGACAAGGTCTCGACGCTGCGCTGGGACGGCGCCACCGCCCAGGCGCGCATGGATAATCTGCTGAGCGCCTACTACACCGACAAGAAGCTCGACGGCGTGCTCTCGCCCTATGACGGGCTGTCGATCGGCATCCTGTCCTCGCTCAAGGGCGTGGGCTACGGCTCCGGCAACATGAAGATGCCGGTGGTGACCGGGCAGGACGCGGAAGTTCCCTCGGTCAAGTCGATCCTCGCCGGCCAGCAATATTCGACCGTGTTCAAGGACACCCGCGACCTTGCCAAGGTGACCGCCGACATGGTCGACGCCTCGCTGAGCGGCAAGACCGTGCCGGTGAACGACACCAAGACCTACAATAACGGCGTGAAGGTCGTGCCGTCCTACCTGCTCAAGCCCGTGGTCGTCGACAAGGGCAATTGGGAGCAGGTGCTGGTGGGCTCCGGCTACTATAAGGCCGATCAGGTCAACTGATTGGTACCTAAGGATTGGACGGGGCCGAGGAGCGTCTCCCGGCCCCGCATCCGCCGGGCAACCTCGCGCCGGAGGGCGTGAACGAAGCGCCGGTTCTCCGGAAGGGGCGTCATCAAGGCGCCCGACATCTTCAGCTCACAGGCAAGGCGGCATCATGAGCGCGCTTCTGGAAATGCGGGGCATCAGCAAGCACTTCGCCGGCGTGCGGGCGCTGAACGAGGTCAGCTTCACCGTCGAGGCCGGCGAGATTCACGCGCTGGTCGGGGAGAACGGCGCCGGCAAATCGACGCTGATGAAGGTGCTGAGCGGGGTTTACCCGCACGGCTCCTATGAGGGTGCCATCGTCTTCGACGGCGAGGAGCGCCGCTTCGGCGCCATTACCGACAGCGAGCGGCTCGGCATCATCATCATCCATCAGGAACTGGCGCTGATCCCCCTGATGTCGATCGCCGAGAACATCTTTATCGCCAATCCGCCCGGACGCTTCGGCGTCATCGACCGCGGCGCGGTGCATCAGCGCACCAAGGCGTTGCTCGCCAAGGTTGGCCTCGACGAGGCGCCCGACACGCTGGTGACCGATATCGGCGTCGGCAAGCAGCAATTGGTGGAGATCGCCAAGGCGCTGTCGAAGGAGGTCCGCCTGCTCATCCTCGACGAGCCGACCGCCAGCCTCTCCGAAAAGGACAGCGCGGCGCTGCTCGACCTGCTGCTGGAGTTCAAGGCGCAGGGCATCGCCTCGATCCTCATATCGCACAAGCTGAACGAGGTCTCGAAGGTCGCCGACCGCATCACCGTGCTGCGCGACGGGCGCACCGTCGACACGCTCGACTGCAGCAATGGCGCAGTGGAGGAAGACCGCATCATCATGAAGATGGTCGATCGCGATCTGGAACACCGCTACCCCCGGCGCACGCCCGATATCGGCGAACCGATCTTCACCGTTTCGGACTGGTCGGCCTATCACCCGCTGCATGGCGAGCGGCAGGTGATCCGCCATGTCGATTTCGAGGTCCGCCGCGGCGAGATCGTCGGCATTGCCGGCCTGATGGGCGCCGGGAGGACCGAATTCGCCATGAGCGTCTTCGGCCGCTCCTGGGGCCAGAAGATCAGCGGCCGCGCCGAGATCGAGGGGCGGGAGGTGGACCTCTCGACGGTGCGCCGCGCCGTCGACGCCGGCCTCGCCTATGTCACCGAAGACCGCAAGCAGCTCGGCCTGCTGCTCGCCGAGGACATCCGCAAGAACATCACGCTGGCCAATCTGCCGGCTGTCGCCTCCGGACAGGTAATCGACGACCTTCAGGAGCTGCGCGTCGCGTCAGACTATCGTGGCCGCATGCGCATCCGCAGCCACAGCGTCTATCAGGAGGTGGGCAAGCTTTCCGGCGGCAACCAGCAGAAGGTGGTGCTGTCGAAATGGCTGTTCACCGATCCCAAGGTGCTGATCCTGGATGAGCCGACGCGCGGCATCGATGTCGGCGCCAAATACGAAATCTATTGCATCATCAATGAGCTGGCAGATGCCGGCAAGGGCGTGGTGGTGATTTCCTCCGAGATGCCGGAGTTGCTCGGCATCTGCGACCGCATCTGCGTGATGGCCGAGGGCGCCTTCGTCGGCGAGTTCCCGGCCGCCGAGGCGACGCAGGAGAGGATCATGCGCACCATCATGCGCAAGGGAGAACATCGTCCAATGGAGGCACGCGCATGAGCGAGACCGCGCTGAACAAGCCGCACCATGCCGGCTTTCTGAAGAACAATCTGCGCGAATACGGGATGCTGATCTCGCTCTGCGCGATCATGGTGTTCTTCGAGGTGGTGACCGACGGCACGCTGATGCGCCCGCTGAACCTCACCAATCTCGTGCTGCAGAACAGCTATATCGTCATCATGGCGCTGGGCATGCTGCTGATCATCGTCACCGGCCATATCGACCTCTCGGTCGGCTCGGTGGCGGGCTTCATCGGTGCCGTGGCGGCGGTGCTGATGGTGAGGTACGGCCTGCACCCGATCCCCGCCGTGGTGATCTGCCTGGCGCTGGGCGGGCTTATCGGCGCGGCGCAGGGCTATTGGGTGGCCTATTTCAGGATACCATCCTTCATCGTCACGCTCGCCGGCATGCTGGTGTTCAAAGGGCTCGCTTTGGCCATTCTCGCCGGCCAGTCGGTCGGGCCGTTCCCGACCGGGTTCCAGCGGCTGTCCTCCGGCTTCATCCCGGAACTGGTGCCCGACGCCGGCACGCTCTACCCGACCTCGCTGGCGCTCGGCGCGGCACTCGCCGTCGCGCTGGTCTGGTTGAACTTCCGTGGACGGGCCCGGCAGGAGGCCCACAATGTCGAGACCGAACCCTACGGGTTCTTCCTCGCCAAGAATGTCGTGCTGTTCGCCATCATCACCTATTTCGCCTATCTCATCGCCTCGCATCGCGGCCTGCCCAACGTGCTGGTGATCATGGCGGTGCTGATCGCGCTCTATGCCTTCGTGACAACCCGCACCACGATCGGCCGGCAGATCTACGCCGTCGGCGGCAACGAGAAGGCGGCCAAGCTCTCGGGCATCAAGACCGAGCGGCTGACCTTCCTCACCTTCGTGAACATGGGCGTGCTGGCGGCGCTCGCCGGCCTGATCTTCGCCGCCCGGCTGAACACGGCGACGCCGAAGGCTGGCCTCGGCTTCGAGCTGGACGTGATCGCCGCGTGCTTCATCGGCGGGGCCTCGGCCTATGGCGGCGTCGGCCGGGTCGGTGGCGCGGTGATCGGCGCGCTGATCATGGGCGTGATGAACAACGGCATGTCGATCCTCGGCATCGGCATTGACTACCAGCAGGTCATCAAGGGGCTGGTGCTGCTCGGCGCCGTGTGCCTCGACGTCTACAACCAGAAGCGGGGATAGCGGAAGACGCGGGCGCTCAGCGCACGCGGGAAAGGAACAGCGGGCGGCTGTCCTCGGGCACCTTGGTGAAGCCGCCTTCCTCGTTGCTGGCGAAACGCAGCGCGACGCCGGCGGCCGATTCCAGCACCAGATCGCCGCGCTCGATGCGCCAGCGGTCAGGCATGAAGCGGCCGAACAGTAGGCGGCAGCCGCCGTCCGGGTCGAGCCGGTACGCGCCCTGCCGCGCCGAGGCATCCGACAGCCGGATGCGGCAGACCGGCCGCCCATAGGCGCGCGCCACGTCCCACAGGCCGAACATGTCGTCGGGCCGCGCCTGTTCCACCGGATCGGCGAGGCGCGGATTGATCAGGAAATACACGCCGTCGCGCTCGCGCAGCGCTTCCCAGGTGCCGCCCACGCCCTCGGTGAACTCCGCCACCAGCGCGCCGCGGGCGTCATGGAGCCGGATGGCGTTGCCCGGCCCCATGCTCCAGCCGGCGATGTCGACGCTGAATGCGATGGTCTGCGCGCAGGCCGCACGATCGAGCGTCACCTCGTGGAGAGTGGGCGCGTCGGCCGCCGGGGCGCGCAGGGCGCGGGCCGACAGCAGGATCGGGCAGGCCCTCATGCCGTCGGCGCTGGCAAGCTGATAGTCCCCGACGAGATGGGCATCATCGCCGGCCGCCTCGGTCGCGGGCGGCGGCGTCTGGGCATGCGCCGGCAACAGGGCGGCAAGCGCCAGCAGGCCCGCCAGAAGCAGCTTCACAGCCGGAAGGACGGTTCCGCGCATGAATGTGAGGCACTTTCATCGAGGGAGATGTCGCCGCAGGCTAGCACCGCCCTGCTACGAGGTCACGCCCTACCCGGTTCAGGCGGAAGGCACGGGGGTTTCGGGCACCGGGGTGAGCGGCGGCTTGCCGGCCTTCCAGGCGAGAAGGTTGTCGACCACGAGCTGGCCCATGGCGTTGCGCGTCACATGGGTGGCGGAGGCGATGTGCGGCAGCAGCACCACATTATCCATGGCGCGCAGCGCCTCGGGCACGTTCGGCTCGTCGGCGAACACATCGAGCCCGGCGCTGGCAATGGTGCCGTCGGCCAGCGCCTTGATCAGCGCCGGCTCGTCGACCACCGAGCCGCGCGCGACATTGATCAGCACGCCATTCGGACCCAGCGCCGCCAGCACCTCGGCATTGATCATGTTCAGCGTCGCCGGCCCGCCGGGGACGATGACGATCATCGCATCGACATCGCGCGCCATGGCGATCAGCTCGGGATAATGGGCGTAGGCGAGGCCCGGCACCGGGCGGCGGCTGTGATAGGCGATCGGGCGGCCGAAGCCTTCCAGCCGCGTTGCGATCGCCTGGCCGATGCGGCCCATGCCGACAATGCCGATGGTGCGGTCGCGTAGCGTGGGCGAGAGCGGGAAGCCGCCCTTCGGCCATTTGCCCTCGCGCACGAAGCGATCGGCCTGCGGCACGCGGCGCAGCGTGGCGAGCAGCAGCGCGACCGACAGGTCGGCCACCTCGTCGTCGAGCACGCCGGGCGTGTTGGTGATGATGACGCCGCGCGCGGCGGCATCCGCCACGTCGACCGCATCATAGCCGACACCGAAATTGGCCACGATCTCCAGCGCCGGCAGCCTCGCCATCAGCGCGCCGGTGACGCGGGTCTTGCCGCCGCTGGTGGAATTGACGCCAGTGGCAACGGCGCGGATGCGAGGCCCAAGCTCTCCGAGTATCTGTTCGGCGTCGGGCGCATCGAGGCGGTGCACGGTGAAATGCTCGGCGAGCTGCGCCTCGATCATCGGCATCATCGGGCCGGTCTGCAGCAGGTCGGGGCGGTTCTCGGCATCGCTCATCGGCGTCATTCCCTCTGGTACGGGCGGCTTTCCGGACAGGCACGGGAAACCGCTTGCGCGGCTATTCGTCATCAAAGCCGGGACGGTTTCAAGCACCCGGAGGTGGCTCATTCGCCGAGATTGGCTTCCAGCGACCGGGTGGCGTGGCGCACGCGTTCGCGCCACAGGAGGTAAAGACCCGAGCAGATGACAATGCCGGCGCCGATCAGGGTCGGGGTGTCCGGGGTCTGGTGGAAAATCAGCCAGCCCGACAGCATCATCCAGATCATCTGCGTGTAGAGGAAGGGCGAGAGCACCGCCGCCGGAGCGCGGCGATGGGCCATGACCACCAGCAGATGGCCGAGCCCACCGAAAATGCCCAGCAGCGACAGCCCGCCAATGACGAGCGCCTCGCCCGGCACCGACCAGAACCAGGGCAGCGGCACGGTGAGCACCGCGGTGCCGACGAAGGAGGTGTAGAACATCGTCGTCGCGGTGGAATCGGTGGCCGCCAGCATGCGCGTCGAGATGTTGTAGAACGCGTAGCACAGCGCCCCGCCGAGCGAAGCCAGCACCGCCGGATGCAGGCCCTGCGTGCTCGGCTGCACGATGATCAATATGCCGGCAAAGCCGACCATGATCGCGAGCCAGCGATGCACGCCGATCCATTCGCCGAGCAGCGGGCCGGCGAACAGCGCGACCAGGAACGGCGTCGAGAAGGTGATCGACATGGTCTGGTCGAGCTGGAGATATTGCAGGGCGAAGAAATTGCCCAGCGTGGTTCCCACCAGCAGCAACGAGCGCGTGATCTGCAGCCCCAGCCGCCGCGTGCGCCAGAAGCCGGGCGTCGACCACGGGTTCAGCACCAGGAAGGACAGCACGAACTGCCCGGCATAGCGCGCCCAGGCGATCTCCAGCGGATGCACGGTGTGGTTCAGCCATTTGACCGTGGTGTCCAGCAGGGTGAACAGCACGAAGGCCACGCAGATCAGCCCGATGCCGGTCAGGCGCGTCCGGGGATCGTCCGAATCGGGCAGTCGGCTCGGCGAGGCGCCGGGGGAGGCGGGCTTCAAGGCGCTACTCGCGGGCTTGAGGGCAGGCGTCGGCAGGCAGGCGTCGGTCTCGTGGGCCGGGCCGTGCCGACGCGCCCCCTCGACAGCGGCTCAGGGAGCGCAAGCATGGATTAGGCGCGCCGGGCGGCCCCCACAAGCGGGCGGCGACGGAAATTACGATAAGAAACAGATTTTATCGATCATGTGTTTCCATCCGATCACGCGATGCGTGCGGAATGATCGGCCGCCGTGCCGGTTCGTCGGTTCAGCTCGCTTCTTCCGGGCCGTCCGGCTCGTCATCGGGCTCCGAAATGGTGGCGCCGAGTTGCAGCGAGAGGTTTTTCTCCAGCCGGCGCAGCAGCTTGCGCAGGCGCTTGCGGTCCTTGCCGTCGAGCCCGGCGACCATCTGGTCCTCCAGCGAGTCGCGGATGGCATCGATCGCCCCGGCGCGCGAGCGGCCCTCCTCGGTGAGGTGGACCCGCACCAGCCGGGCATCGCCCTCCGAGGCGCGGCGGACCAGCAGCCCCTGGGCGGAGAGCCGGCCGACGGTCTTGGAGGCCGTGGGCGGGCGCACCCTGAGAGCGTCGGCGAGCTCGGTCATGGTGCGGCCATCGGATTCCATGAGCAGCTTGAGCACGGTTTCCTGGCCGGGAAACAGGCCGATTTCGGTCAGCCGCCGTGCCGCCAGCGCGCGCTGCAGCCGGGCCGCATGATGCAGCCGGTTGCCGATGCTCTTATCGAAGCCGTCCTTCATAGGGGCCTCCGTCCGACGCTCCATTGCAGCAACTATTTGTTGTAACAGAAACGATATGTCGTGACAGGAGCATGGCTGCAATCTGCTTCGCCGTCAAAATTATCAGTAAGGCGACGTTATTTGGCCCGCAGCTGGGAAAACCGCGCCTCTACCCGCGCGAGGAACGCCGCGCGCCGGGAGGCGCTGGCCGAATCCATGCTGTGCAGCGCCATCCATAGCCGGCGCGCCTTGGGATGCACGATCTCGCCGACGCCCGAGAGCAGGATGCGCCGGCCGGGCTGGCCCATCCACAGCCACCACAGCCAGGGAGAGCCGAGCGTCGAGACGGCGGCGAGCACGCGGATGTTTGTGAGCCGGCGTTCCAGCATGCGCAGCGGGCCGGGCATGCCGAAGGTCTCATGGGGCACCAGCACCCGGTCGAGCCAGCCTTTCAGCATGGCGGGCGGGCCGTACCACCAGGTCGGATAGACGAAGACCAGCCCGTCCGCGCGCTTCAACCGCGCGAGTTCGTCGGCCACCGGCGCGATGTTGCCGCCCTCGCTGTGATAGTTGCGGCGCTCGGATTCGCTCATCACCGGATTGAAACGCTCGGCATAAAGATCAAGCAGATCGGCCTCGTGCCCGGCATTGGCGAGGCCGCGAATCACCGCGTCGCGCACCGCCGCGCCAAAGCTGTCGGGAACCGGGTGGCAGTAGACGACGAGGATGCGCATTGCGGCCGGCCTCCGGGATCAGTTGCCGAGCCCGGCGAACAGATAGGTCCGCCCGGCGCCGAAGTCGAAATCCGGCTGGTCCCAGGCGATCATCTTTCCCGGATTGAGCAGGCCGACAGGGTCGGCGTCCCGCTTGAAGGCAAGCTGGGCGGCGTCGGTCTGCTTCATGCCGCCTTCCTCCAGCGTGTAGCGGTGCGGATTGAAGATTGGCGCGCCCATGGCCTCGTGCCGCGCGACGATCTCCTCCAGCCGCGCCTCGGTGGAATAGCGCACCAGCGGCAGGCCGAAGCAGGTCACCTTGCCGTCGAAGCGCACGAATTCCAGATGCGCCGGCACTTCGTCGCCGAGCGCGGCGTGGATGTTCGCCACGAGGTCAAGCTGGTTCGGGAACGGGTACAGCACCTGCAGATAGGTGATCGACGGATCGATGCGGAGCGCGCGCAGCGTGGTGTGGTTCCAGGCGAGTTCGTAGAGCGGGGGCAGGCCCTTGGCTTCCTCCGGCGCGAGTTGATCCGAGCGCAGCAGGATCCCCCCGCCATGGCGCGCGGTGAAGGCCTCGAACGCGCTCATTGCCATCGGGGCAATGGTGGCGAGCACCACATGACGTCCGTCCGGCAGATATTTGCGGTGTCGCAGGAAGTAGCTCTGCGGCACCGGGGCGGCGATCACCGAAAGCAGCTTCTTGAGAATGGCATCCTGCTCGCCGAGCGCGTTGGCATAGGACGCCGCCGCGCCGAATTCCTCGAAGCCGACGATGACGTCCACCCAGTCATAGCGCGGGGCGAGCGGAACCTCGGCGGAAAGGATGATGCCGTTGGTGCCATAGGCATGGGCGACCTTTGAGACCTCATCACCGGTAAGCTCCAGCACGCGCGGCTCGGCCTCCATGGTGGCGATGGTGAGGGCGATGATGTTGCCGAGGTCGCGCAGCCCGCCCCAGGTGATGGAGCCGACCCCGCCCGAGCCGCCGGCGATGAAGCCGCCGAGGCTTGCCGTACGATAGGTCGAGGGGTGCAGCCGCAATTCCTGCCCGCTGGCCGCGCAGGCGACATCGATGTCGGCGAGGATGGCGCCAGCCTGCGCCCGCACCCGGCCGGGGGCGATTTCCAGCACCTTGTCGAGGCCGGAGAGGTCCAGCACCACGCCGCCCGCCAGCGGCATGGCCTGTCCGTAATTGCCGGTGCCGGCACCGCGCGGGGTGACCGGGATGCGCAGGGCGTAGCAGGCGCGCAGAATATCGAGGACCTCGTCCTCGCTTGTGGCGAAGGCGACGAGGTCGGCGCTCACCGCGTCGAGCTGGCGCTTGAGTGTCGGCGAGTACCAGTAGAAGTCCCGGCTTTTCTGGCGCACCAGCGCGGGATTGTCCTCGAAACGGATGCCGGGCAGGCGGGCGCGCAAGGCGCTCAGGTCGTAGCGGGCTTCAGGCGCCATCACAGCCTCCCATCCAATCGTCGAGCTCGGCATAGTCCGGCGGCGTGGTGTCGATGGCGCGGCCGGCGCGCAGCACGATGCGGTCGGCCTGCGGGCGGGCGAGCATCTCATTGAGGCTGCGGGCGCGGAAGATGGCCAGATCGGCGCGCCGATCCGGCGCGATCAGCCCGTGTCCGTCGAGCCCGAGCGCCTCCGCTGGCGCGCGAGTTACGATGGCCGGCCAGCCGGCGAGCGGGTGGTCGAGATGGGCGATACGGGTGGCCTCACGATAGACCTCGACCAGATCGAGGTCGCCATAGGCATAGAACGGGTCGCGGGCATTATCGCTCGCCACCATGACAGGGATGCCGCGCGCCGCCATCTCGTGCAGCAGCGTGACCCCGCGCCAGCGCGGCGTGCGCCCCTGCGCGCGGTCCAGAAGATAGAGGTTGCACATCGGGAGCGAGACCACGGCGATGTTCGCCCGCGCCACCGCGTCCAGCGTGCGGTCAATCGACGCCTCGTCCTGCCGCGCCAGCGAGCAGCAATGGCCGGCGAGGATGCGCCCGGCAAAGCGCCGCCGGTTCGCGACCTCGGCGATGCGGGCGAGGGAGCGGGCCATGGGGTCGGCGCTTTCGTCGACATGGAAATCCAGATCGAGGCCGAAACGCTCGGCGGCGTCGAACAACCGCTCCAGCCCGGCATCAAGATGCGGGCCGGCATAGGTCACGGCACCGAGCACCCCGTTATAGCGGCGCACGGCGGCGAGCATCGCGTCGAACTCGGCATCGTCCAGCACGAGGTCGATGGGCGTGAGGCTGACCGCCTGGAGCGCGATGCGCCCCGCCCATTCCGCACGCATTTCGTCGAACACCGGCCAGGAGATGGCGGTCTGCGGGCCGATGGAATCGAGATGGGTGCGGATCGTCGCCGTGCCGTGCGCATAAGCGCAGCGCAGGCCGAATTCCATGCGCCGGCGCACGTCCTCCGCATTCCAGTTGGCGGTGCGGTCGGTATCGGCCGCCCGCACCGCGCCGGCGAAGCTGCCGTCCGGGTTCGGCGCGCGCGGCCAGATGAAGCCCTTGTCGAGATGGGTATGGGCGTCGATCAGCCCCGGAAAGACGAGGGCGCCGGCCATGGCGAGGCGGGGCAGATCGCTGCTGACGTCGCCGTCCAGCGCGCCCGCCGGGACGACGCGGGAAATGTCGCCGTCGTCGATCGCGACATCGAGGGCGACCAGCCCCTCGCGGTCGGGCTCCGCGCGCAGATGCGGCACCAGGCAGGCCGGGGCGCGCAGCCCTGTCAGCGCGAAATGACGGGGCGGATGGGCGAGGTCGAACGCCATGGCGGTCAGCGGCTCCGTTGCAGCGCGCTCTCGTGCCAGCGCCGCAGCAGCAGCCAGGAGACGAGGCTGAGCGCGGCATAGATCAGGATGCCCGCCAGCGATATCAGCAGCAGGGCGGCGAACATGCGCGGAATGTTCAGCCGGTAGCCGGATTCCACGATGCGGAAGGCAAGGCCGGAGCCCTGGCCCGCCGAGCCGGCCGCGATCTCGCCCACCACCGCGCCGATCAGCGCCAGCCCGCCAGCAATGCGCGCGCCGCCGAGGAAATAGGGCAGGGCGGTCGGCAGGCGCAGTTGCAATAGCGTCTGCAGCCGGCTCGCGCCCGACAGCGCGAACAGGTCGCGCAAATTCGGGTCCACCGAGTTCAGCCCGAGCGTGGTGTTGGACAGGATCGGGAAGAAGGCGACGATGAAGGCGCACATCAGCACGGCGGTGTCGGTGGACAGGTAGATGAGCATCAAAGGCGCGATGGCGATGATCGGCGTCACCTGAAGGATCACCGCAATCGGGAACAGCGAGAATTCCACGATGCGCGCGCTGGCGAAAACCAGCGCCAGCGCCACCCCGCCGACAATGGCGACGAGCAAAGCGAGCGCCGTGGTCTTCAGCGTCACCAGCATTGAGGCGAACAGCACGGCGCGGTCGGCGATCAGCGTCTCGATCACGCGCGAGGGCGCCGGCAGGATATAGGGCGGCAGGTCGTTGACCCGCACCACCGCCTCCCAGGCGAGAACGAAGGCGGCCATCACCAGCACGGGGAGCAGCCAGCGGAACGGCGAATTCTCGAAGCTCCTCGCGTTCATCGCCCCGCCCTCCGTCAGCCGGCCTGCGAGACGGGGGAGAGGGGCTCGCCCGCTTCCATGGCGCGGGCCAGCGCGAGCGAGGTATCGCGGCACAGGCCGGCATATTCCGGCGAGGTGCGGAACGCCTCGTCGCGCGGCTGGTTCGGATCGATGTCGAGCGCCGAGGACACCTGCCCCGGCCGGGCGCGGAACACCAGGATGCGCGTCGACAGGAACACCGATTCGAACACCGAATGGGTGACGAAGACGATGGTGCAGTTCAGCCGGCGCCACACTTCCAACAGGTCGTTATTCAGCTTGAAGCGGGTGATTTCGTCGAGCGCGGCGAAAGGCTCGTCCATCAGCAGCAGGCGCGGCTTCGTCACCAGCGCGCGGGCGATGGACACGCGCATCTTCATGCCGCCGGACAATTCGCGCGGATAGGCATCGCGAAAGCCGGCGAGCCCGACCAGCTCCAGCGCTTCCTCGATCGCCGGCGCCGCCGCGCGCCGCGATTGGCCGGCGAGCCTGAGCGGGAGGTACACATTGCCGAACACGCTGGCCCAGGGCATCAGCGTCGGCTCCTGGAACACGAAGCCGATGGAGTTCGGCGCGCGCTCCTTCTCGTTCCAGATGAGCCGGCCGGCTGTGGGCTCCGACAGGCCGGCGATGAGCCGCAGCGCGGTGGATTTGCCGCAGCCGGAAGGACCGAGCAGCGACAGGAATTCGCCCTGCCGCACCTCCATGTCCAGCCCTTTGAGGGCGGTGACGGCATTGGCAAACCGCTTCTCGACGGCGTCGAGCCGTAGCAGGGGTGCGGGAAGGGTGTCGGGCGTCATCGCGTCATCCCGGCCGAAGCGAAGAGGCGAGCCGGGATGGTTTCCCGAATTTCACGCGATCGCGGATCGGGCTGCGGCCGTCCGGGATGACGACAATGGGCCGGTGCCAATGTCACTTCGGCCCGAGCTCCTTGCCGACGCCCTTGTTCACGAACTGGGTGGTGTAGGATTTCTTGTAGTCGATATTGGCCTGCACGACCTTGGCGTTGACCATCTTGTCGTAGAAGCTCTTGATCTTGGCGTCGGTCATAGCGCCGATGCCGAGCGTCTTGGCGTCCCCGGAATCGACGATGCCGAACTCCTTCATCTTGGCGATGGAGAAGGCGATCATCTCGTCGGTCATCTCGGGATTGTCTTTTTTGATCAGCGCGTTGGCGGCGGCGTTGTCGCCATAGAGATAATTGTACCAGCCGATGATCGAGGCATCGACGAAGCGCTGCACCAGCTCGGGGTCCTTGTTCACCAACTCGCTGCGAGTCTCGATCGTGGTGGAATAGGTGTCGAAGCCGTAATCGGCCAGCAGGAACAGGCTGGGCTTGAACCCGCCCTGGCGCTCCACCGCGTCAGGCTCCGAGGTAACATAACCCTGCATGGCGCTGTTCTTGTCGGCGAGGAAGGGGGCGGCGTTGAAGGTGTAGGGCTTCACCTGGCTTTCGCTGAAGCCGTAATCGGCGATCAGCCACTGGTAATAGCTCGCCAGCCCCTCCTTGGAGATGAACAGCGTCCTGTCCTTGAGCTGCTCGAACTTGGTCACGTCCGGGTGGGCGATCAGGACCTGTGGGTCCTTCTGGAACAGCGCTGCGACGATGAGCGTCGGGATGCCCTCCACCACCGAGGAGAACGCCTGCAGCATGTTGGCGCCCATGTAGAAGTCGATCTTGCCCACGGGGAGCAGCAGCCGGTTATTGGCCTGCGGTCCGCCGGGGACGATGGTGACGTCCAGCCCGTATTTGGCATAGGTGCCGTCCGCCACCGCCTGGTAGAAGCCGCCATGCTCGGCCTGCGCCACCCAATTGGTGCCGAAGGTCACCTTGTCGGCGGCGCTGGCGGGCTGGGCCGCGAAGGCGGCGGTCGCGAGCGCGGCAAAAGCGAGGATGGCGGAACGCAGGCGCGGCGCGAAGCGCATCGAAAATCTCCCGGTGGAGCGTGGGCGGCGGCGCAGTGTAGAGCGGTTCGCGCAGCGAATAAATCGCCGCGTGGCCGGGAAAGTGCCCGGATTTCAACCAATTGCAGCCCAGCTTGTTCGCACGCGCGCGGGGCGCCGTGCCTGCCCTCCGCCGATACCGCTTGGAGCGCGATGCGCGCTTGTGCGCGGAAAGTCCGGGCCGTTAGACTGCGCGCATGCTGCGCCATCTCCTCCCCGCCCTCATCCGCCGCCCCTTCGCGCGCTACAGCCACGCGGTCGAGGTGCCGGCGGGCGCCCGGCTGCTGCTGGTCTCCGGCCAGCTCGGCATCAGCGCGGACGACGCGATTCCCGACAGCGCGGAACAACAGGCCGAGATCTGCTTCCGCGCCATCTCCGCCTGCCTCGCGGAGGCCGGCATGAGCGCGGCCGATGTGGTGCGGATCAACGCCTATGTCACCGATCGCGCGCACATGGCCGGCTACATGGCGGCGCGCGACCGCTTCACCGTCGATCCGCCGCCGGCCTCGACGCTGATGATCGTCTCCGGCTTCACACGGCCCGAATTCAAGGTCGAGGTGGAAGTGCTGGCGGCGAAGGCGTAGCCCCGCTCACGCCGCCTGCGGGAAGTGTTCGACATGGGTTTGCGCGGTGCGGCCGAAATAGACCGCTCGCCGGCCGGAAAACGACACCATGTAGCCGGCGCAGCCGGCGGCGCTGACCTTGGCGCAGAAGCCGGCATAGCTGTAGCCCGCGACCTTCTCTTGCGCCTCGCGCACCGCCGCCGCGATGGCGGCCTCGTCGAAGGCGGCGGCCGGCGGCGCGACCGGCCGGGCGGGGAGTTCGACGCTGCCGCCGTCGGGCAGGTAGTAGGTCTGCGTGGCCCGGCGGAAATCCACCATGTAGCCCTCGACCCCGGCGGCGGCGAGGACGGCGACGATCTGAGGAAAATCCATGCTGCCGCTCGCCGTGGCGTCGTGGCAGCGGCGAATGGCGTCCTGTGTCGGCGTGCTCATTCGGATCTCCCGTGGTTCAGTCGATGGGATGGGCGCTCAGCCCCTGGCGCGCGACGATCTCGCGCAGTGTTTCTTCCAGCGCGCGACGCTGGTCGGGCGCGAGATGGCCGAAGAACTGCGCGTCATTGGCGTCGGCCGTTGCGGCGAGCGCGGGCACCAGCGCCCGGCCGCGCGGGGTGAGGGCGAGGGTGTGGGCGCGCCCGTCGCTCTCATGGGCGGCGCGCGCCAGCAGCGCCTTGGCGATCAGCCGGTCGGCGAGCTTGCTCACCGCGCCGCGCGTCAGGCCGAGCCGGTCGGCGAGCCGGCTCGGGGCCAGCGCCTGCGCGTCGTATAGCTCGCGCAGCACCACCCATTCGGCCGTGGTGACGTCGTGCTCCGCCAAACGGCGGGCGAAGCTGTGCGACACCTGATTAGAGACGAGGCGCAGCCAGTAGCCGAGATGGCCGGTGAGCGGCGCGGGGGTGGGCAACATGGCAGCCTCATTTGTTGCCAAGGAAACTACTCATATAAAGTTTCCTTGTCAACCAGATTGCCGGCCGCCGTCCCGGGCGGAATGGTTGGGGCCGGGCGCGTTCCTTGCTAGAAGGCGCGGCAGCGCAGCAGCCGGACCTTGACGCCATGCCTCCCAAACGTTTCTGGACCGAACTCGCCTGGACCGATTTCGCGGCCGGCGACACCGAGAACTGGATCGCCGTTCTGCCGGTCTCGGCGGTGGAGCAGCACGGACCGCATCTGCCGGTCGGCGTCGACGCCTATATCGGGCAGGGCTATCTCGACGAGGCGATGAAGCTGCTGCCGGCCGACATTCCGGCCGTGTTCCTGCCGATGCAGGCCATCGGCAAGTCCAACGAGCACATCCATTTTCCCGGCACGCTCACCCTGTCGGCCGAGACCATCATCCGCCTGTGGACCGAGATCGGCGAGAGTGTGCACCGCGCCGGCCTGCGCAAGCTGGTGATCGTGAATTCCCACGGCGGCAACGTGCCGATCCTCGACATTGTGACGCGCGACCTGCGCGCGCGGCTCGGCATGCTGGCGGTCACCGTGTCGTGGCATCGCTTCGGCTACCCGGAGGGGCTGTTCACCAATACCGAGCGCCAGCACGGCATTCATGCCGGCGGGGTGGAGACCTCGCTGATGCTCGCCTTCCGCCCGGACACCGTGAACGAGGACGAGATCGCGGACTTCCCGCCGGTGACGCTGGCGATGGAGCAGGAATTCGCGTTCCTGCGCGCCGGCACGCCGGCCGGCTTCGGCTGGATGTCGCAGGATATCCAGCCGAGCGGGGCGATGGGCGACGCGACGCAGGCGAGCCTTGAGAAGGGCGAGGCCTGCGCGCTCTACGGCGCGCGCGCCTTCGTCGAGCTGCTGGCCGATGTGCAGAGATTCGATCTGTCCCGGCTTGCTGCCGGGCCGCTGGGCGGAGGAGCGCTCTAGATGGACCATGCCTCCCCCGCCGCGCTGGCCGATCTACATCTCACCCTGGAGCAGGCGACCGACTACGCCTCCCGCGTGCTGCAGCGCTTCGGCGCCAATGCGGCGAACGCGACGGCCACCGCCCGCGCGCTGATCGCGGCGGAGGCCGACGGGCTGGGCGGCCACGGCCTGACCCGGCTGCCGAGCTATTCCGCCATGGTGGCGAGCGGCAAGATCGACGGCCATGCCGTGCCGCGCGCCTGGCGGGCGGCACCGGCGGTGCTGGCGGTCGATGCCGGCAACGGCTTCGCGTATCCCGCGCTGGAACTCGGCCTGCCGCAGTTGGAGGCGATCGCGCGCGAGGCCGGAATCGGGCTGATGGCGGTGCGCCGCTCCAATCATTTCGGCGTTGCCGGCCAGCCGGTGGAGAAGCTCGCCGAGCGCGGGCTCGTGGCGCTCGCCTTCACCAATGCCCCGGCCTCGATCGCCCCGGCCGGCGGGCGGCGCGCCGTGTTCGGCACCAATCCGCTCGCCTTCGGTACGCCGCTGCGCGGCCGCCCGCCCGCGGTGGTCGACCTGTCGGTGTCCAAGGTGGCGCGCGGGCCGATCCTCGCCGCCGCGCAGCGCGGCGATGCCATTCCCGAAGGTTGGGCGCTCGACAGCGACGGCAACCCGACCACCGACGCCAAGGCGGGGCTTGCCGGGACCATGGTGCCGATGGGCGAGGCCAAGGGCACGGCGCTGGCCTTCATCATCGAGGTGATGGCGGCGGCAATCACCGCCTCGACCTTCGCGGCGGACATGCCCAGCCTGTTCGACGGCGAGGGCCCGCCGCCGGCCATCGGCCATGTGGTGATCGCCATTGATCCGGCGCGCATCGCCGGCGCGGCCTATCTCGACCACATCGAGCGGCTCGCCGCGCTGATCGAGGACGAGCCCGGCGCCCGGCTTCCCGGCACGCGGCGCGTCGCCAACCGGGAGAGGGCCGCGCGCGAGGGCGTCACGGTCGGCGCCGGCCTGCGCAAGGCGCTGGCGCATATCGGCTTTGCCGGTTGAATAAGCAAAAGGCCCGGAGCGCGGCTCCGGGCCTTCGTCACAACGTCCCGGGGACGCGCGGTCTCACTTGTAGGCGGCGAGGCCGGACTTGATGATCTCATGGGCGCGCGCGGCATCGGCCCAACCCTTGATCGTCACGGTCTTGCCCTTCTCCAGATCCTTGTAGCGGCTGAAGAAATGGCCGATCTGGTCGATCACCAGCGCCGGCAGGTCGGTCGCGTTCTTCACCGACTTGTAGATCGGGTAGACGCTGTCGGCCGGCACGGCGAGGATCTTCTCGTCGCCGCCCTTCTCGTCGGTCATCTCCAGCACGCCGACCGGGCGGCACGCAATCACCGAGCCCGCCACCAGCGGATAGGGGGTGATGACCAGCACGTCGAGCGGATCGCCGTCATCGCCGAGCGTCTGCGGGATGAAGCCGTAATTCGCCGGGTAGAACATCGGCGTGTGCAGGAAGCGGTCGACGAAGAGCGCGCCGGAATCCTTGTCGATCTCGTACTTCACCGGCGGGCCGCCGGCGGGGATCTCGATGATGGCGTGTACTTCTTCCGGCGGATTCGGTCCGGCCGAGATGCGGGAAAGGTCCATGAGCAGGCTCCAGATCGAACAGGCCGGGCGCGCCGGCTAAAAGCGCTTCCCTATAGGTCGCCACGCGCGCGGCGTCGAGACCGGGAACAACCCTCATTTCGGCGGAGAGCGCGGTGGGCTGCGGCTTTCGAGATGAGATTGATACAACATATCATTCTGCTGGACGGGCCGGATTGATATGTTGTATCACTCCGCCCAATGGAGTTGTTCATGTCGCCTGCGCCTGCCGCTTCCCCCGTGCTGTCCCCGACCGGTCGCGCCCATCGCCATGGCGCGGGCCATGATCACGCGCATGATCACGGCCGCCATCACGGTTCCGACGAGGCTCCCGCGGCCACGCACGGCGCGCATTCCCATGCCCATCCCCATTCTCACGCGCATTCCCACGCCCCCGGCCAGCATCACCCGCCGGCGCGGCCGGCGCCCTCGCTGCTGCGGCTCTCGGCGTGGCAGCGGCTCGCCATCGCGCTGCCGCTTGCCGGCCTGCTGTGGGCGGCGACCGCCCTCGTGGCGTGGGGAGGGGCTTCGTCATGAACTTGCTGGCCTTTCGCGACCTCACCCTCGGCTATGACCGCCATCCCGCCGTGCATCATCTCGACGGCGAGGTCACTGAGGGCGACCTGCTGGCGGTGTGCGGGCCGAACGGGGCCGGCAAGTCGACGCTGCTGAAGGCGATCGCCGGCGTGCTGGCGCCGCTGTCGGGCACGATCCACGGCGCGCTGCCGCGCCGCGATATCGCCTATCTGCCGCAGGCGGCCGAACTCGACCGCTCCTTTCCCATCGACGTCTACGATCTGGTGGCGATGGGGCTGTGGCGGCGCACCGGCCTGTTCGGCGGCATCTCGCGCGCGGATCGCGGGCGCATCGCCGAAGCCATCGCGACCGTCGGGCTCGCCGGCTTCGAGGCCCGGCCCATCGGCACGCTGTCCGGCGGGCAGATGCAGCGCGCCCTGTTCGCCCGGCTGCTGCTGCAGGATGCGCGGCTGATCCTGCTGGACGAGCCTTTCACCGCGGTCGATGCCGCCACCAGCGCCGACCTGCTCGCCCTGATCCAGCGCTGGCACAGCGAGGGCCGCACCGTGGTCGCGGTGCTGCACGACATGGAGCTGGTGCGCGGCCATTTTCCGCGCACGCTGCTGCTTGCCCGCGAGGAAGTGGCGTGGTGCGACACGCGCGAGGCATTGACGAACGAGAATCTCAGCCGCGCCCGGCGCATGTGCGAGGCGTGGGACGAGAGCGCGGCCGCCTGCGCGGCGCCGCAGGCCCGTGAGACCGGGGTGGCGGCATGAACCCCTACGATCTTCTCGTCGCCCCCTTCGCCGAATTCGACTTCATGCGCCGCGCGCTGGTGGGCGTGATCGCGCTCGGGCTCGGCGCCGGTCCGGTCGGGGTGCTGATGATGCTGCGGCGGATGAGCCTGGCCGGCGACGCCATGGCGCACGCCATCCTGCCCGGCGCGGCGGTCGGCTTTCTGGCGGCGGGCCTCAATCTGTGGGCGATGACCGTGGGCGGGCTGGTGGCGGGCTTCGCGGTGGCGCTCGGCGCCGGGGCCATCGCCCGTGCCACGCAGATGAAGGAGGATGCCGCGCTCGCGGCGTTTTACCTTATCTCGCTGGCGCTCGGCGTGCTGCTGGTGTCGCTGCGCGGCTCCAATGTCGACCTGCTGCACGTGCTGTTCGGCACGGTGCTGGCGCTGGACGATGCGACGCTGCTGCTCATCGTCTCGATCTCCTCGCTCTCGCTGGTGGTGCTCGCCGTGCTGTGGCGCCCGCTGGTGCTGGAGAGCGTCGATCCCGGCTTCCTGCGCTCGGTGAGCGCCGCAGGGGCGCCGACGCATCTGGTGTTCCTGGCGCTGGTGGTGCTGAACCTGGTGGGCGGCTTCCACGCGCTCGGCACGCTGCTGGCGGTCGGGCTGATGATGCTGCCGGCGGCCACCGCCCGGTTCTGGGCGCGCGACCTGACTGCGATGGTGATCCTCTCGGTGCTGATCGCCTGCGCCTCCGGCGTGGTCGGCCTGCTGGTCTCCTATCACGCCGGGGTGCCCTCGGGCCCGGCGATCATCCTCGTTGCCGGCGGCGCCTATGCGCTGTCGGTGCTGATCGGGCCGGTCGGCGGGCTGCTGCTCCGCCTCGTGCCGCGCCGTCATCTCGAAGCCTGAAGGAGCTTATCCCCATGCTCACCCGCCGTTCCCTCGCCGGTGCCGTCCTCGCGCTCGGCCTGACCGCGCTGGCCGTTCCTGCAAATGCCCAGCAGGACAAGCTGCCGGTCGTCGCTTCCTTCTCCATCCTCGGCGATCTCGTGAAGAATGTCGGCGGTGACCGCGTGGCGGTGACCACGCTGGTCGGGCCGGACGGCGACGCCCATGTGTTCCAGCCCGCCCCCGCCGACGCCAAGAAGGTGGCGGCCGCCAAGCTGGTCTTCGTCAACGGCCTCGGCTTCGAGGGCTGGCTGGACCGGCTGGTGAAGGCCTCGGGCACGAAAGCGGAGGTGGTGGTCGCCACCACCGGCATCAAGCCGCTGGCGTTCGAGGAGGAAGAGGAGGGTCACGCCCATGGCCACGACGATCATGCAAAGCATGACGATCACGCCAAGCATGACGATCATGCCAAGGGCGAGGATCATGCCGCGCACGACCATGATGGCCACGATCACGGCCCGACCGATCCCCATGCCTGGCAGTCCATCGCCAATGCAAAGGTCTATGTCGCCAATATCCGTGACGGGCTGATCGCGGCCGATCCGGCCGGCAAGGCGGAATACGAGGCCAACGCGGCGGCCTATACGGCGAAGCTCGACGCGCTGGAGGCGCAGGTGAAGGCGGCGGTGGCGGCGATCCCCGAGGCGCGCCGCCGCATCATCACCTCGCATGACGCCTTCGGCTATTTCGGCAATGCCTATGGCGTCGCGTTCATCGCGCCGCAGGGCGTCTCGACCGAGGCGGAGGCCTCGGCGAAGGACGTGGCCCGCATCATCCGCCAGATCAAAGCCGAGAAGGTGCCGGCGGTGTTCGTCGAGAACATCTCCGATCCGCGTCTCGTCAAGCGCATCTCGCAGGAGACCGGCGCCAAGATCGGCGGCACGCTGTATTCCGATGCGCTCTCCGATGACAAAGGCCCGGCGAGCACCTACATCGACATGATGCAGAACAACATCCGCCAGCTGTCCGCGGCACTGTCGAGCTGACCGACGCCTGATTGCCGTCATCCCGGACGCGCCAGCGGCGCGGCCCGGGATCGTCCGACGAGAGTGGACAACGATCCCGGATCGCCGCACGCGGCGTCCGGGATGACGCGTTTGAGAGATTGGAGACCGTTCGATGGCTGAGGCCGAGACCACCAAGATTCCCGTCACCGTGCTCACCGGCTATCTGGGCGCGGGCAAGACCACGCTGCTCAACCGCATCCTCTCCGAGCCGCACGGCAAGAAATTCGCCGTGGTCGTGAACGAGTTCGGCGAGATCGGCATCGACAACGACCTCGTTGTCGGCGCCGACGAGGAAGTGTTCGAGATGAACAACGGCTGCATCTGCTGCACCGTACGCGGCGACCTGATCCGCATCATCGACGGCCTGCTCAAGCGCAAGGACGGCTTCGACGGCATCATCGTCGAGACCACCGGCCTCGCCGATCCCGCCCCGGTGGCGCAGACCTTCTTCGTCGACGAGACCGTGGGCGCCAAGACCGCGCTCGACGCCGTGGTCACCGTCGCCGACGCCAAATGGCTGAAGGACCGGCTCAAGGACGCCCCCGAGGCCAAGAACCAGATCGCCTTTGCGGACGTCATCCTGCTCAACAAGACCGACCTCGTGTCGGAAACCGAGCTCAAGGATGTCGAGATGCGCATCCGCGCCATCAACCCGTTCGCGCGCATCCACCGCACTCAGCGCTCGGACATCGCCATCGACAAGGTTCTGGGACAGGGCGCGTTCGACCTCGACCGCATCACCGCGATCGATCCCGACTTCCTCGAAGGCGGCCACAAGCATTTCCACGACGAGGACATGCGCTCGGTGTCGTTCTCGTCCGACAAGCCGCTGGACCCGGACAAGTTCTTCCCGTGGATTCAGGAGCTGACCCAGCGCGAGGGGGCAAACATCCTGCGCTCCAAGGGCATTCTGGCGTTCAAGAACGATCCGGACCGCTTCGTGTTTCAGGGCGTGCACATGATCCTCGACGGCGATCATCAGCGCCCGTGGAAGGACGGCGAGCCCAAGACGAGCCGCATCGTCTTCATCGGCCGCCAGCTCGACGACAAGGCGCTGCAGGACGGCTTCCTGTCCTGCGTGGCGTGAAGTGTCCGATCGTGCCGTCATCCCGGCGCGAGCCTGGCGCAGAGCCGGGATCGCTCCCCGGTTTCGCGGTCCCGGATACGGCCTGTCGGCCGTTCCGGGATGATGAGAGGCCGGGTGCTGCGCTCAGGCGTGACGCGGCCGCCGTTTTGGGCTAACCCGGCCTGACGCTGCAACGACGCCGAAAGTGCCATGGCCTCCTACACCACCGCCGCCTCCACGCCGTCCTCGCTGACCTCGAAGCTGCGCCCGTTCGATTTCGGCGGCGCGGTGGCCGGCATCCGTTTCCTCGGGGCGAGCGCCGCCTTCGTGCTGGGCCAGGGCGACATCGTGCTGGCGGGCGAGGGCGAGACCCGCGTCACCGCCCATGGCGGCTCCGTGCTCTCGGTTTCCGGCGATGCCCGGCGCGTGCTCACCGGCGGCGATGACGGCCGGGTGGTGGCAACGCGTGGCGACGGCTCCGTCGAGACGCTGTTCGAGCAGAAGGGGCGCTGGATCGACCATGTGGCGGCGGGGCCGGACGGCTCGTTCGCGTTCTCCTTCGGCAAGACCGCGCATTTCCAGCCGGTGAAGGGCGCGGCCAAATCGGTCGAGGTGCCCTCAACCGTCGGCGGCCTCGCCTTCGCGCCCAAGGGCACGCGGCTCGCCATCGCCCATTATGGCGGCGCGACGCTGTGGTTCCCCAATGCGGTGGCCAAGCCCGAGCTGCTGGAGTGGAAGGGTTCGCATCGCGGTGTGATCTGGCACCCGGAAGCGCACTTCGTCGTCACCACCATGCAGGAGCCGGCGCTTCACGGCTGGCGGCTGCCGGACGGGCAGCACATGCGCATGTCCGGCTATCCTGCGCGCGTGCGCACCATGGAATTCACGCCCGGCGGGCGCTTCCTCGCCACTTCCGGCTCGACCGAGGCCATTCTCTGGCCGTTCGCCAGCAAGGAAGGCCCGATGGGCAAGCAGCCGACCATGCTCGCGCCGCGCGATGTGCGGGTCTCGGCGGTCGCCGCCCATCTCAAGGAGGAGGTGATCGCGGTCGGCTATGAGGACGGGCTCGCGCTGATGGTGCGCGTCGCCGACGGCGCGGAAATACTGGTGCGGGCGCCCGGCGGTTCGCCGGTCTCGGCGCTGGCATGGCGGGCCGATGGCGGCGCGCTGGCGATCGGCGCGGAGGATGGCGGCGCCGGCTTGCTGGTGCTCTGAAGCCGGCTATGGCTTCGGGATAACATGTCGCTTGCATGACCTAATTGGGACTATTGCCTCCCGGCCCGATCGACTACCGTCGCGATACCGTTTCTGGAGAGGGTATTCGCCATGAAGATCGAGGACGTCCGCGCCAAAGCCTATTCCATGCCGCTGACCAGCCCCTCCTATCCCCGGGGGCCGTACCGCTTCTTCAATCGCGAGTTCTTCGTCATCACCTACCGCACCGACCCGGCCGCGCTGGCCAAGGTGGTGCCGGAGCCGCTGAAGGTGGTGGACCCGATCGTCAAATATGAGTTCATCCGCATGCCGGATTCCACCGGCTTCGGCGACTACACCGAGACCGGGCAGGTGATCCCGGTCGAGTTCAACGGCGTCAAGGGCGGCTACGTCCACTCCATGTATCTCGATGACGAGGCGCCGACCGCCGGCGGGCGCGAGCTGTGGGGCTTCCCCAAGAAGATCGCCAAGCCCAAGCTGCAGGTGGAGAGCGACACGCTGGTCGGCAGCCTGCATTACGGCAGCGTGCTCTGCACCAGCGCCACCATGGGCTACAAATACGAGGCGCTGGACCTCGACGCCCTGCACAAATCGCTGCTGGCCCCGAACTGGATGCTCAAGATCATCCCCCATGTCGACGGCTCGGCGCGGGTGCTGGAGCTGGTCGAGTATTATCTGGAGGACCTCGTGGTGAAGGAGGCCTGGACCGGCCCGGCCGCGCTTGGCCTGTTCCCGCACGCGCTGTGCACGGTGGCCCAGCTCCCGGTGCTGGAGGTGATCTCCGCCGCGCATTTCCGCACCGATCTCACGCTCGGCCTCGGCAAGGTGGTCTACGACTATCTGAAGGACTGAGCGTACGGGCAGGCGAGGGCGGCGCTATCCCAGCGCCAGCCGCTCGGCTGCCATGAAGCCGAACAGCAAGGCGAGGCCGAAGGCGGTGAGCGCCAGCGCGCTCGCCAGCTCCACGCCGCGCAGCAGCACGCCGGCGCCCGCGCCGGGCCGGTTGGCGGCGAGGCGCACCGCCAGATGCTTGGCGAACACCGCGATCGCGGCGATGGCGCTCACGGTGAGCGCGGTGCCGAGCCCCATCAGAAGGGTGGACGCCGCGCCCACCCAGAAGATGCCCTGCGCCAGAGAGAACACCAGCACCAGGATCGCCCCGGTGCACGGCCGCAGCCCGACCGACAGCACCGCCACCGCCCAGTCGCGCCAGCCGCCGCGCTCGGGCAGGTCGGCGGGGTCGGGCATATGGGCATGGCCGTCCGCGCAGCCGCACTCCGGCCCGTGGACATGAGCCGGCGTGCCCCGCCACGCCGCGACCAGCGCCCGCGCCTTGAGGAAGCTCAGCCGCGCGCCGAGCGCGACGAGAAGGCCATAAGCCGCGATCTCGATATAGCTGACCGCCAGGCTCATGGTCGCGGCCGTGGTGCCCAGCACCGCCGCGAACAGGCCGGCGATGAGGATAGCGGTGAGTGACTGCGCCAGCGCGCTGGCGAAGGCGAGGCCGACGCCACGCTTCCACGTCGCCTCATTGGCGAGGAGGTAGGAGGAGATGACCGCCTTGCCATGGCCGGGGCCGGCGGCGTGGAACACGCCATAGGCGAAGGAGATTGCGCCGAGCAGGTACAGCGCGTCGCCGTCCGCCTTGGCCTGCCGCACCGCGCTGGTCAGCAACCGGTAGAATTCCGCCTGCTTGGCGAGGATGAAGCCGGCGATGCCACCCGGTTCTGCCGGGCCCGCGCCGACGCCGAACGGGCTCGCTTGCGCCAGCGCCGGATGAACGAGCAGCGCCGCGCCGAGCAGCGCCAGCGCGGCGGCGAGGGCGCGCCTCACGAGCAGGTCACCGTGACCCGGTTGGCGAATTGCGAGCCGAATTCCGAGGTCGCGGTCAGCGCGCTGAAGAAGCTCTCGCTCAGCGTGGTGGTCTGGCCGACCGCGGGATCCGGCCGGTGCAGCGTCAACGCGCAGTCCTGCGCATTGCCGGCCAGCGTGATCGGGGCCTCGTCGGCGAGCTGGAAGGCGACGAAATAGGTCGGGTCGTAGACATCCAGCGTCAGCGCGCCCTTCTTCGCCTGCGGCGTGGCGAAGGGCAGGGTGAAATGCAGCGTCAGCGACTTGCCGTCATAGGTGAGCGTGTAATCCTCCGTCGGCGGCAGGAACGCGACATCGGTCTTTCCCCGCTTGGCATAGGTGAAATAGTCGAACTCCTTGAGGGAATCGATGTTCACCTTGGCGAGGTCCTTCAGCGTCTCGTCGCTCGGCGAGCCGTCCGCCTTGGTCGGCAGGCCCTGCAGCGCGAAGGAGGAGAACGCCTCGTCGAAGGTCCAGTTATGGCGCACGCCCTTGAGAGTGCCATCCGGCGCATAGTCGAGCTCGGAGCGCACCTCGACCCAGACGTGGGGATGGGCGGCCGCGGGGCCGATGAGCGCGGCGAGCGCCAGCACGAAGGTTAGGCAGGCGGCGAACAGGCGATGGGACAAGGCGTCACCGGCGGTGCGAGGATCGGAGCGCCGATTGGTGGCGGGCGAGTTCGGCGGAATGGTGACGGGACGAACCCAAGAACGCTAGACGGCATGCATGCCCAATTATGATGATCGATACCTTCGGCGTTTGACGTCCAATCATTCCCCCAATTACCTTCCCAATCTGCGGCGGGGACGCCGCAAGTTTCTTGCGGTGGGAGTGGGAAATGGCCAAACAAACTAAACACGCTGAGTCAACTGAAGAAAAATCTTCTCCTTCGAAGGCCGAAACAGTTCTTAAGAAAAGGCGATCACAAAGATCGTTCCCGGCCTCGACATTCGAGGAACCTCTCGAGTTTGCAAAAGCGATATTCCGCATTGGAAGTGGTCAGCCTGTCAAGCGATTGACACTATTTGATCAACTTGGAAAGTCTCCCGAAAGTGGAGGATCGAGGCAGCTTATCATTAATGCTGGGCGCTATGGACTTACCAAAGGTGGAGTGCAAGCTGAGAATATCGAACTGACTCCAGCGGGGCAAAAGGCGGTTGATGAGCAGATCACATTGCGTGAGCAGTCTCGTTCTCGAGTTGAACTTGCGATTACCGGAATTGAACCATTTCAGAGACTCTACGAAAAATTTGTAGGCAATAAATTACCTGCGCATGCTGTGCTTGTCGATGCAGCAAAAGATGTAGGTATTGACCTAGAGCATTTTCGGTTTAATCCGGCTCATACCCAGCCGCGGCGAAGAAATTTGCGGCTTCGTTTGGCGTGACGAGGTCGATGAGGCGGCCGATGGCGTCCCATAAGGCCGGGATGGATCGCTCGGC